>CAZRDA010000058.1:0-8347 GCA_964598715.1 uncultured bacterium
CCTCCGCCGCCGTGAGCAACAGCCAGAAGGAGTACGGCCACGACATCATGACCCGAATCGCCCACTGTATGCAGGAGCCGGAGGGGCTGGCCACCCTGCACGCCCGGACGCTGGAGGACGTGAACGTCCTGGTGAAAGACCTGAGCCGCCGGGGGCGAGTCCCCCTGGACCGGGTGTACCGGATGACGGTGGTCGGGAACCCCGCCATGCATCATTTGTTCTTTCGGCTCCCGGTCCGGAGCCTGGGCCTGGCGCCCTACGTCCCCCTCTACCGGGACCGGGTGGACTTCCGCCCGGCCGCCATGGGGATCGAGGTGCCCGCCGCCTGCCGGGGGACCTTCCTCCCTTCCATCTCCGGGTTCGTGGGGGCGGACATTGTGGGGATGATCCTGGCCACCGGCCTCGCGGAGGGGGAGGCGCTCACGCTGGCGGTGGACATCGGGACCAACGGGGAATCGGTCCTCGGGACGCGGGAGCGGTTCCTCTGCTGCTCCGCCCCCGCGGGCCCCGCCTTCGAGGGGGCCCAGATCCGGGATGGGATGCGGGCGGTCAAGGGCGCCATTGACCGGGTGGACGTCGGCGAGACGATCGCAGTCCGGGTCATCGGTGGGGGCAAGCCGGAAGGGATCTGTGGCTCCGGCCTGATTGACGCCGTGGCCGGGCTGCTCGATCTGGGCGCCATTGACTGGACCGGGCGGATCCAGGACCCGGCGGACCTGAAGGTCTCGGTCCCGGAAGCGGTCCTCAAGCAGATCTCCCTTGACGGAGAGGACCGCTGGGTGGAGTTGGTTTCGGCCGAGGCGACAGCCCACGGTCGGCCGATTGTCGTCTCTCAGGCCGACGTGCGGCAATTGCAACTGGCCAAGGGGGCCATCGCCGGGAGCGGCCGCTACCTGATGCGACGCCTGGGCGTCCGGACGGAGAACCTGGAGCAGGTTGTCCTGGCCGGGGCCTTCGGCTCCTTCGTCCGGGCCGAGAGCGCCATCCGGGTCGGCCTCATCCCGCCCGTCCCCCTGAAGAGAGTCCGAGGCGTGGGCAACGCGGCCGGGGCGGGCGCGCGCCTCGCCCTCGCGTCGCGCGCCTATCTCATAAAGGCGGAAGAGATCCAGCGCCAGGCCGAGTACGTGGAACTCGCGGGCCACGACGACTTCATGGAGGTCTTCGTGGAGGCGATGAACTTCCCACCCCCCTTGCCCGCCGCCTAACCTCCTTCTTCGCCCGGCTGGAGGCATCCCGAAACCACGCGCATCATGTTCAGCGGATTGGCGAGCGGGAGGGGGGATCCGGTCAGGTGGAGCGGCGGGGATCCGGGGGCCCGCCGAAGACGTGTCCGAAAAGCTCGCGCATCCGCGCTGCCAGACGCCCGGGAGAGGGATCCGAGCCCTTGTTGAGGTAGTACGCGGGGGAGCAACGGGCCATGTGCTTGCGGAGCGCGTCGGTCGCCTTTGCAGCGGAAAAGAAGAGAATGGGAATGGGCGCCATCTGGTCGAATCCCCGCTCCAGGGCCCGCATAGCCAGGGCGGATGCCACGCCGTCCAGGGGGTTCATGACGATATCCAGGATGGCCAGCCGCACCGGCTGCGCCTGAAGGAACCGCTGCGTGAGCTGGGTGAGGAAACTCGTCCCGCTGTCGCAGCTCACGACCTCGGTCGCCAGCCCCTCCTCGGTCAGCAGGTCGGCGAGGAGGGTCCGGAAGAAGTTGTCATCGTCCACCACCACCACGCAGCCGCTGGATACGGGCTTGGCGGATTTGGCCATCCCCAGCGGCAGCCCGCAGTAGCCGCAGCGGAGCTCGGCCCGTTCGCCCGCCTCGGCCCTGTACGTGAAGACCTTTTCGCCGCAGGCAGGGCAGTAGTGGGTGGCCGGCGGCCGCAGTTCGGCCATGCACCTCTCCTAGGCGTCGGGCGTGATCCGGGGAAGGCGGAAGGTGAAGCAGGAGCCTCCCCCCAGCGCCGTCTCGACCTTGATCCGAGAGCCGTGGGCCTCCACGATCTCCTTCACGATCGCCAGCCCGAGCCCGGTCCCCCCGTAGTGGCGGGTGCGGGAGGCGTCCACCTGGTGGAAGCGCTCGAAGATCCGGTCCTCTTCCCCGGGCGGGATGCCGATGCCGGAATCCCGCACGGCGATCTCCACGGACGGCTCCCCGGTTTCGGTCGTGACGGGGGCGGCGCTGACCGTCACCCCTCCCTGGGTGGTGAACTTGATGGCGTTGTCGAGCAGGTGGACCAGGGCCCGCCGCAGTTCCCCCCGATCTCCCCGCACGATGAGTTCCTCGTCCGGTCCCTGGACCGTGAGGTGGAGCCCCTTCGCCCTGGCCGCCGCCTTCTGGGTGGCCGCGACCTCGGCCAGGAAGGGCCCCACCTCGAAGGGCTCGATCTCAAGCGTCAGGTCGCCCCGCTCGATGCGGACAAAGGTCAGGAGGTCATCCACCAGTTGCCGCATCCGGTTCACGCTTTGCTGCGTGACCCGCAGGGCCTTCCGCTGCTGCTCGGTGAGGGGTCCGAGGCCCTCCGTGGCCATCATATCGACGTAGCCGATGACCGGAGTCAGCGGCGTGCGCAACTCGTGGGAGATGTTGGCCAGGAAGTCGGACTTCATCTGGTCGAGCTGTTTCAGGCGATCGTACGCCTTTCTCAGGTCGTCGTACAGCGAGGCGTTCTGGAGGGCGATGGCAGCCTGGGAGGCCACCGCCGCCAGGAGTTCCTCGTCTTCCTTCCCGAATGTCCCGTCGCGCCTATTGAGGACCTGGAAGACCCCCAGGATCTCCCCGGTCCTGTCCCGCATGGGCAGGCAGAGAATGGTCCGTGTCCGGTACCCGGTCTTCCGGTCCACCTCGGGGTTGAAGCGGGCATCGGCGTAGGCGTCCGGGATGTTCACCGTCTCCCCGGTCACGGCGACCGTCCCGGCGATCCCCATCCCCAGGGGGATGCGGATTTCGGTAGTGGCCAACCCCTCGGCGACCTTGGTCCAGAGCTCCCCCCTCCCCCGGTCCACCAGGAACAGGGAGGAGCGGTCCGCCTGGAGCAGCTGGGTGGCCCGCTCGACGATCAGGGTGAGCAGGCCGTCCAGGTCCATCTCGGCATTGATCGCCTTGCCCACCTCCAGCAAGCTGGAGAGGCGCTCCACGTGGAGACGGACCTGGCCGTACAACTGGGCGTTCTCCAGGGCGGACGCGGCCTGGAGCGCAAGGGCCGAGAGGAGCTCCGAGTCCCCGACGCTGAACGGGCCGCCGGCCTTGTTCCGGGCCTGGAGGACGGCCAGGACCTCCCCCCGGCGGTTGGTCACCGGGACGGAGAGGAGGGAGGTGGTGGAGATCCCCGTGGCGTGATCCAGGGCTGGAGAGAAGCGCTCGTCCTCCGCCGCGACAGGGAGGATGTAGGCTCGCCCGGTCCGAGCCGTGAGCCCCGCGATCCCCTCCTCTAGAGGCATGGAGACCTGGGCGACCTCTGGACCTCCCCCGAACCGAGCTGTGAGGCTCCCCCCTTGCCGGTTCAGCAGATACAGGACCGCCTCCTCTGCCCCCGTGAGGCGCCGGGCCTCCGCGGCCAGCAGGTCCGCCAGAGGCTCCAGGTCCATCTCGGCGTGCAGGCCCCGGACCGCCTCCAGCAGGAGCGTGACCTGGAGCGCCCGCTCCCGCCACTCCTCGGCAGCCCCGCCCTGGAGCGGCTCGCCCGCCTGCCCTTCCTGGCTCATGCCAGCCTCAGCCCCTCCGTGTCCACATCGAGCAGACGCACTGCAGCCATGATGCCAAATCGGTCCCGCCAGAGACGCTGCATCGCCTCTCCCACCTGCTCCCCCCCTCCCGCCACGAGAGCGAGGATCGTGGAGCCCGCCCCGCTCAGGAACGCGGCCAGGGCCCCGGCCTTCCGCGCCACCTCGCAGACCTCCTCCAGGCCCGGCAGCAGTGAGGCCCGGTAGGGCTGGTGCAGGCGGTCCCGGCTCGCCTCCGGGAGGCACGCGAACTCGCCCGTCGCGAGGGATGCTACCAGGAGGGCGGTTCGGGTCACATTGAAGACGGCATCCTCCCGGGGCACCTGCCGGGGGAGGACCCGCCGGGCCTCGGCCGTGGGCAGCTCCCGGTCCGGGATCACCGCCACGGCCTTGAGGGGGGCGCCGAGGGGCACCCGAACCGCCAGGACGGAGCCGTTGGCGAGACCCGAGGCCACCAACCCCCCCAGGAGCGAGGGAGCCAGATTGTCCGGGTGACCCTCGAAGGGGAGGGCCAGGCGGAGCACCTCCTCGGCCGGGAGGGCCCGCCCGAGGAGAGCGGCCGCCCCGGCAATGCCCGCCAGGATGGCGGTCCCGCTCGATCCCAGCCCCCGCCTGAGCGGAATCTGGTTCTGGAGGGCGATGTCCAGGCCGGCGGGCTCGGCCCCAAGGTGCCGGAAGGCGGCGGCGGCCGCCCGGGCGACGAGGGACTGCTTCCCCTCCCGGTCGAGGTGCCCTCGCCCCTCCCCTTCCACCGTGATCCGGACCTCCCCATCCGCCCGGATGGCGATTTTGGCGGTGTTATAGAGGGTGAGCGCGAGACCCAGACTGTCGAAGCCTGGCCCCAGGTTGGCCGTGGAGGCCGGGACCCGCACCGTGACCGTCTGAACCGCCATCCTCCCCGCCTCCGAAAAAAAGACCGCCCTCCGGCAGGGCGCCACTATAGCACAGCCGGAGGGCAGGCCGAGAGGCGGGGAGCGGAGCCGCCGCCCACCCGGGGCTGGCGGCGAGGCAGCCCTGTCCGGGTATCGGGCGGAGGAGCGGCCGGCCCCGGGAAAAGGGCGGGGGTTCCGCCCGCTCAGAACGGCAGGACGATCTTCGCCTGCTTCCCGACCACGACCACCACCACGCGGTCCGGATCCAGGTACTGCCGGGCGGCTCGGGCGATCTGCTGACGGGTCAGGGCCCGGATCAAGTCCGGGTAGCGCTGCGGGAAATCCATCCCCAGCCCGTGCAGTTCCATCTGGGTGAGGAGAGCGGCCGACTCCGCGTTGGTATCGTAGCGGAGGGGGAAGGACCCGGTGAGAAACGCCTGGGCGTCCCGGAGCTCCTGGTCCGTGATCCCGTCCTCGCGGATCCGGAGGAGTTGGGCCAGGACCTCCCGCAGCGCCTCCCCGGCCGTCTCGTTCTTGGTCTGGAGGGTCACGGCGAACGGGCCCGCCTCCACCCCGGGGGAAAAGCGGCTGTGGACATCGTAGGCCCACCCCCGCTCCTCCCGGATCCTCTGGACCAGGCGGGAGGTGAACCCGCCGCCCCCCAGGACGTAGTTCAGGACCGAGAGGGCGTAGTGGTCGGGGTTGCGGCGGCGGTAGCCCACCTGCCCCACCACGATGTTGGCCTGGGTGAGGTCCCGGTCAAGGCGGCGCACCACGCGGGCCGGCGGAGAGGAGGCCGGAGGGAGAGAAGGGGCCGCGACCGGACGGGCCGCCCAGTCGCCGAAGGCCTTGCCGAAAAGCGCCAGGACCTCCGGGGCCGTCACAGCCCCCGCCACGGCAATCATGGCGTTGTTGGGGACGTACACGCGGGCGTGGAAGTCCACCAGGTGCCGGCGGGTGACTGCCGAGAGGCTCTCCGGTGTCCCCTCCACGGGCCGCCCATACGGATGCGCGCCGTAGAGGGCGGCTTCGAAGGCCTCTTCCGCCACTGTCCCCGCGTCTTCCGCCTTCTGGGCGATGGCGCCCTTCAGTTGCTGGACCTTCCGCCGGATCTCCTCCTCAGGGAAGGCGGGGGACCGGAGGATGTCGGCCAGGAGGTCGAGGCCGGTCGGCAGGTCCCGCTTGAGGAGCGTCAGCGTGACGGCCGCGACGTCCTGCCCCCCTTCCGCCTTGAGCGTCCCGCCGACGAAATCAATCGCCTCGCTGATCTCGATGGCGGTCCGGCGCGCGGTTCCCTGCGGGAGCAGGATGGCGGTGAGGTTGGCCAGGCCGGGGAGGTCAGCCGGCTCGGCGATGCTCCCGGCCCGGATCAGGACCCGCACGGTCACGATGGGAAGGGCCGGCCGCTCGGCGATGAGCAGGACGAGTCCGTTCGGCAGGACCTCCCGCGTCGCGAAGGGGGCGGCCGGGGCCGCATGCGTCGGCAGCGCGAGGAGGAGGGCGAACGCCGCGGCAGCCGTCCTGACCCTTCCCGTGCGCATGGCGCCTCCGGCCCGGCGGGCCCTACTCCTTCGGGGGCAGGGGGACGAGGACCCCCACGGTCCGATTGTCGGCCCTGAGGTAGGCGCCGGCGACCCGCTGCACGTCCGCTGCCGTCACCGCCCGGATCCCCGGCACGTAGCGCTCCCACTCGCGCCAGGAGGCGACGATTTCGTGGGTGGCGATCTGCCGGGCGAGCGAGAAGATCGAGTCCTGGCTCAGGATGAAGTCGGCCTCCAGTTGGTTCTTGGCCTTTTGCAGTTCCCGCTCGCTCACCGGCTCCCGCTGGAGGCGCTCCACCTCGGCGTAGAGCGCCCGTTCCACCACCTCGCTCCCCTTCCCCGGCAGGGCCGCCGCGTAGAGGGAGAAGAGGGACGGGTCGGCCGACAGCCGGTCATTCGAGGCGCCGGCATAGAGCGCCACCTGCTGCTCGTACACCAGACTCCGGTATAGTCGGCTGCTCTTGCCGTCCGCCAGGACCGAGGCCAGGACCTCGAGGGCGAACGAGTCGGGGTGGGAGAGGGTCGGGGTGTGGTACCCGACAATGAGAAACGCGACTTTTGCCTCCCGCTTCACCACCACCCGCCGCTCCCCCTGCTGGGGGGGCTCCACGCTGCGGACGGCCGGCGGGGCCGGACGTCGCGGGATCTTCCCGAACGCCTCCCGGATCCGGGCGAAGAGCGCCTCCCGGTTGAAGTCCCCGACCGCCACCACGACAGCGTTGTTGGGCGCATAGTACGTCCGGTAGTGCTGAAGGAGGTCCTCCCGGCTCAGTTGCCGGATCTCCTCCATCCAGCCGATGATGGGGTTCCCATAGGGATGCGCGCGGAAGGCGGCGGCGTACGTCTCCTCTACGACGGCGGAGGAGGGGTCATCCTCCGTCCGGAGGCGCCGCTCCTCCAGGACCACGTCCTTCTCCGTCCGGACGTCGGCCTCCTTGATGAGGAGGTTGACCATCCGGTCCGCCTCGAGGGCGACGGGGAGATGGATCCGGTCGGCGGCGATGTTGGTGTAGTACCCGGTGTAGTCGTGGCTGGTGAAGGCGTTATCCGTCCCGCCGTTGCGCTGGATGATCCGGGTGAACTCCTTGGCGCCGGTCGAGGGGGTCCCCTTGAACATCATGTGCTCGAGGAAATGGGAGACGCCGGTCGCCCCGAGCCGATCGTTCCGGGAGCCGACCCGGTACCAGACGTGGAAGGTGGCCACGGGCGCCTTGTGCTCCTCCACCAGGAGGACCTTGAGGCCATTCTCCAGGGTCCGCTCGAGGATCTCGACGCCGACGCCGGGCGCTGGGAACAGGATCAGGAGCGCCAGCGCGAGGCTGATGGCAACCCCGGGCGCTGCCCGCCTGCCCGCCCCGCTTCCCCCGCGGTCTGTCCGCACTCCGCCCCCCTACCGGGCCGGCGCCTTCAGGGCCGCGAACAGACTCCGCTCGCCCCGGCGCACCAGGAGAAGAACGGCGCCGCCGCGCCCGAACTCCCGCAGCGCCTCCCGGACCTCCGCGGCCGAGGCGACCGGCCTCCGGTTCACCTCCCGGATGCGGTCCCCCCGCTTGAGGCCGGCTCGCTCCGCCTCCGTCCCCGGCTCCACGGCGGTGATGGCCACGCCGCCCGTCTCCGGCACCCCAATCTCCCGGGCCAGATCCGGCGTGAGGTCGCGGATTGTCAGGCCCAGCCCCTCCTCCTCTTTGGAGCGGGCCGCGAGCCGCTCCTCCGGAAACTCCCCCAGGGTGAGGCGGACCGTCTGCCGCTTCCCTCCGCGCAGAAACGCCACCTCGACGGCGCTCCCCACCGGCTTGCCGGCGACCAGGCGGGGGAGGTCCCGCGCCCCGAGGACCGGTTGCCCGTCCAGGGCCACGATCACATCCCCTGCCTTGAGGCCGGAGGCCGCCGCCGGCGAGCCGGCCACCACCTCGCTCACCAGCGCCCCCCGGTCATCGGCGAGTCCGGCGGAAGCGGCCTCCTCCCGCGTCACGGGCTGGATCGCGACCCCGATCCACGCGCGGGTCACTCTCCCCTGATCCTTCAATTGCACCAGGACCGTCTTCGCCAGGTTGATCGGGATGGCGAAGCCGATGTGGCTGTTCGGGATGATGGCGGTGTTGATCCCCACCACCTCCCCCCGCATGTTCACCAGCGGCCCCCCTGAGTTGCCCGGGTTGATGGCCGCGTCGGTCTGGATGTACTGGTCGTACGGGCTCGCGCCCAGGTCCCGCCCCTTCCCGC
>CAZRDA010000059.1:0-8188 GCA_964598715.1 uncultured bacterium
TGGTGGGGCACGAGGCCTTCCCCCTGGGGCGGGCCGACGGGGAGGCCCCCGGGAGCCTCCTGGCCTCCCTCGTGAAGCAGTTCTACGTGGTCCGGCAGGGCATCCCCCGGGAGGTCCTGGTTTCCCACCCCATCGAGGATGCGCCGCTCATCGAGGAATGGCTGGCCCGCCGGGCGGGCGCCGCGGTAAGCGTCCACGCACCGCAGCGGGGGCGCAAGGCGCGCCTCGTCGCGCTCGCGGTGAAGAACGCCGCCCTCGCGCTCCAGCAGAGCCTCGGCTCGGCCCGGGGACGGGAGGCCGCGCTCGGCGAAGTGCAGGCGCTGCTCAATCTCCCGCGACCGCCGCGGCGCCTGGAGTGCGTGGATGTGTCCAACATCCGGGGCACCCACGCCGTGGCGGCCCTTGTCCTCTTCGAGCAAGGAGTCGCGCGCCGAGCTGGCTACCGGCGCTACCGGATCAAGGCGGTCAGCGGGGCCGACGACGTCCGGATGATGGGGGAGGTCCTCCGCCGCCGTCTGGCCCGGAGGGCGGAGCAGCCCCTACCGGATCTCCTCCTCCTCGACGGGGGAGTCGGACAACTCAACGTGGGCCTGCAAGTCCTGCGGGAGGCGGGCTGCCCCGACCAGCCGCTGGCCGCGCTGGCGAAGGAGCGCGAAGAAGTCTATCTGCCGGGGCGTGCCCGCCCGGTCCCGCTCCCCGAGGGGTCGCGGGCCCGTCACCTCTTACAGCAGGTGCGCGACGAGGCGCACCGCTTTGCCGTCGGTTTTCACCGGCGCGTCCGGGGGCGGGCGGCGGTCGCGTCGGCCTTGGACGAGATCCCCGGGATCGGGGCGAAGCGGAGGGCGCAACTTTTGGAGCGATTCGGGAGCGTGCGGCGCCTGCGCGCGGCCAGCGTGGATGAGATCACGCGGGTCGGAGGGATCCCGCCGCGGGTGGCCGCCAGCATCCATGACTTCCTTGCTGCGGTGGAGGAGGTCCCCGCCTGACGGGGACCGGGCGGCAGCGAAGGCGGTGCCGCCGTCCTCCGGCCGCTGGAGGCTCGACGCGTGCGACGCCAGCCGGTAGAGACGCCGCAGGCCCCGAAAGCCATCGGCCCCTACGCCCAGGCGATCCGCTCGGGCGGGCTCGTGTACACCTCCGGGCAGATCGGCATTGACCCGGCCACCGGGGCCCTCGTCCCCGGGGGAATCGAGGCGCAGACCCGCCGCGTCCTGGAGAACCTCAAGGCTGTCCTGGCCGCGTCCGGCTCGTCGCTGGAGAAGGTCCTGCGCGTGACCGTCTATCTGACCGACCTCGCGCACTTCCAGGCCATGAACCGGATCTTCGCCGAGTACCTGGACGCCCACCGGCCGGCCCGTTCCACCGTCGGCGTGGCCGCGCTCCCCATGGGAGCCCTGGTCGAGATGGACATGATCGCCCTGTGCGACTGACCCCTCTCATTCGCTCTCGCAGTCGCCGGCTGGCCCGACAAGGTTCTGGCTTTCACACATTTCGATTGACAGGAACAATGGGTGACGGTAAAAGACCGTTACTGACCAGCGATACCTCCAGGTGGCCGTTCCGGAGTCAGCGGGGGGGGAAAGTGGAAGAACTCCTGACCCTGCGTGAGGCGGCAAAGAAGCTCCGCATCGCCGAGGTGACACTCTACCGCCTGGTGCGGCACGGGAAGGTTCCGGGAGTGAAGGTCGGTGGGAGTTGGCGCTTCAAGCCCCAGGTCCTTGACACCTGGCTCGTGCGGGGCGGGAAGCGGCGGGGAGCCCGGGTCCTGGTCGTGGACGATGATCCCTCTCTCCTGGAGCTGGTCCGGACCGTCGTGGCGGGAGCCGGATACGCGGCGGCCGGGGCCAGCGACGGGGACCGCGCCATCGAGGTCCTCAAGGAAGAACCCGCCGACCTGGTCTTTCTGGACGGGCTCCTCCCCGCGACGTCCAGCCTCGAGGTCTTCAAGACGGCGAAGCGGCTGAATCCCCAGGCCACCATCGTCCTGATGACCGGCTATCCCGATCACCCGGTGGTCAGCGAGGCGATCGCCCTCGGCCCCCTCATGCTCCTCCGCAAGCCATTCAGCGTCCAGCAGGTGACCGACATCCTCGGAATGGTCTTCCGGACCTGACGCAGCGGGTCCGAAGGCGACCGTTCCCCCAGCGTGACCGCCCTTCTCGAGCGTGCCACCAGCCGCTCGGGCGGTGGCGTAGAATCGTTGTTGGGCCTCCCCGGTGGGGGACGCCCACCTGATGCAATTCATGCCGACCCCCGGCTTCGCCACCGCTGAGGGCACCACCGCCTATCGCGGCCGGTTCGCGGCGACGCTCCCCCCCACCCACTTCCGCGACCTCCGGGGCCTCACCCTTTCCAGCATCGGCCTGGGGACCTACCTGGGGGAGCCGGATCCGGAGACGGACAGGCTCTACCGGGAGGCGGTCATCCGGGCCGTCGGCCTCGGCTGCAATGTCATTGACTCGGCGATCAACTACCGGTTCCAGCGGAGCGAGCGGGCGGTGGGGGAGGCCCTCAAGGCCCTCTTTGCGGGCGGCGGCGCCCACCGGGAGGAGGTCGTGGTGGCCACGAAGGGGGGCTACGTACCCTTCGACGGCGGCTACCCGGCGAACCCGCGGGCCTACTTCACGGAGACCTTCATCCAGCCCGGGGTGGCGCTGCCGGAGGACCTGGTGGCCGGCTGCCACTGCATGACACCGGCGTACCTGAAACACCAGCTCGCCCGGAGCCTGGAGAACCTCGGGCTCACCTGCGTGGACATCTATTACGTGCATAACCCGGAGCAGCAACTGGACGAGGTGCCCCGGGCGGACTTTCTCCGGCGGATGCGGGCGGCGATGGCCGCGCTGGAGGAGGAGGAGGCGGCCGGCCGGCTCCGGGTATACGGCACGGCTACCTGGAACGGGTACCGGGTGCCGCCGGGCGAGGGTGGGCATCTGAGCCTCCAGGAACTGGTCGGCCTGGCGCGGGAGGTGGGCGGCGAGGGCCACCACTTCCGGGTGATCCAACTGCCGCTGAACCTGGCGATGGCGGAGGCCCTCACGCATCCGACGCAGGAACTGGACGGCGAGAAGGTGCCGGTGCTTGAGGCGGCGGCCCACCTCGGGATGTACGTCATGGCCAGCGCCTCGCTGCATCAGGCCCAGCTGACCCGCGGGATGCCTCCGGTTGTGGGGGAGGTCCTGAAGGGCCTCGAGACCGACGCCCAGCGGGCGCTCCAGTTCGTCCGGTCGGCCCCGGGGCTCGGGACAGCGCTGGTGGGGATGAAGCAGGAGGCCCACGTCCTGGAGAACCTGGCCACCGCCCGCGTTCCTCCCACCCCGCCGGACCAGTTCGAGCGCCTCTTCACGGAGCGGGGCTGAGGGCGAGGGGGAGCGGATGCCCACGGCGGAGAGCGCGAGCGCGCGGCAGATCACGGTGGACGGGCAGCAGCGCATCATGACCATCCGTTGGGGGGATAGTCACGAGAGCATCTACCCCTTCGACCTGCTGCGGAAGGAATGCCCGTGCGCGCTCTGCGACGATGAGCGGAAGAAGCGGGCCGCGCAGCAGAAGAAAGGAGGGCTCTCCCTCAGCGTGATGAAGGGGACGGTCGTCCGGGCCGGGGAGGCCCAGGTGACGGATGTCCAGAAGGTGGGTCACTACGCCCTGAATTTCACCTGGCATGACGGGCACCACACCGGCATCTACTCCTTCGAGTTCCTCCGGTCGCTGTGCCCGTGCCCGGCCTGCAGAGCGGAGCAGACGGGATGAGTGAGCTCCCCGAGGAGGACCTCCCCCTGGTCTCGGTGGAGGAAGCGATGGCCGAGGTCCGGCGCTGGCTGGAGGTGGAGCGGGTGGACCCGGAGCAGATCTTCGCCATGGCGGATGCCCGGATGATCTACTACAAGGATCTCATTCCTCTGCTGGAGGCGGGAGGGGAGGACAGTCGCCTCATTCGCTTCGCCATCAGCCGGGGGCGGGCCATCCGACGGACCCGGGGGACCGCGGGGATACTCCAGATCACGCCGCCGGAGACGCCCGGTGGGAACTGAGTCCGCGGCGGAGGCGCAGGCGGCGCTGGTGGCCGCCCGGGATGCCTTGCGGGAGATTCTGGCGGCAGTGGACGAGTACCTGGCGACGCTGCGGCCGGTGCTCGGACGGGAGATCCGGCAGATCTTTGAGCGGGAACTGACGGCCGCCGAGGACGCGGTCCGGGCCCTGGAGCAAGCGCTGCAGGCGCTCTCCGGGGAGGCCGGGGGTGGAGCGGAGCGGCGTTAGGCTTTGGCGGCCGCCTCGATCTGCTTCGCTAAGGCGATGTCCTTCTCGGTCACCCCGCCGGCATCAGGCGTCGAGCAGGTGAAGGTCACCCGGTTGTAATTGATGACGATGTCCGGGTGGTGGTTGACCTTTTCGACCGCCGCCGCCACCCTGTTGACGAGGCCCATGGCGGCCCCGAAGCCCTTCAGGGTGAACTCCTTCGTGATCGCGTTGTCCCCGAACTTCCATCCCTGCAAGCCCTGAAGCGCCTGCTGGATCTGCTCCAGGGAGAGTCGGGCCATCGTCTCCCCTTATGACTTTGCGATTGTCGCCCAGGCCCGACCGATCGCCTGGAGGCGAGGCACCCGCGGTTCCCTAGAGGTAGCGGCCCACGGCCTTGGCGACCGCTTGCAGGTCGGACATGAGCGAGGCAAACCGGGCCGGCTTCAAGGATTGAATGCCGTCCGAGAGGGCCTCCTCCGGCTTCGGGTGCACCTCGATCATGAGGCCGTCCGCCCCCACCGCCACCGCCGCCTTGGCCAGGGCCGGGACGTACTCCCAGTGGCCGGTGCCGTGGCTCGGGTCCACGATGATGGGCAGGTGGGTGTGTTTCCGGAGGACCGGGACGGCGTTCAGGTCGAGGGTGAACCGGGTCGCGGTCTCGAAGGTCCGGATGCCCCGCTCGCACAGGATCACGTCGTAGTTGCCGGCCGAGAGGATGTACTCCGCCGACATCAGGTACTCCTGGATCGTGGTGGACATCCCGCGCTTGAGGAGGATCGGCTTCCGGATCTCCCCCAGCTCCTTCAGCAGGGCGAAGTTCTGGACGTTGCGGGCCCCAATCTGCACGATGTCGGTGTAGCGGGCTACCAGGTCCAGGTCCCGGGGGTTCAGCACCTCGGTGACCACCTTGAGCCCCGTTGCCTCCCGCGCCGCCGCCAGGAGCCTGAGCCCGTCCTCCGCCAGCCCCTGGAAGGCGTACGGAGAAGTGCGGGGCTTGAAGGCGCCCCCCCGCAGAATCGTGGCCCCTGCCTCCCGCACGGCCCGGGCCACGGTGAGGATCTGCTCTTCCGACTCTACAGAACAGGGTCCGGCCATGACGTGCAGCCGGTCCCCGCCAATCTCGAGCGCCCCCACCCGGACCACGGTCCGGGCCGCCCGGGTCTCCCGGCTGGCCAACTTGAACGGTTGCAGGATCGGGACGACGCTCTCCACCCCGGCCAGCGCCTCTAGGGCCTGGAGGCGGGCCTTGCCCCGCTCGTCCCCCACCGCGGCGACCACGCTCCGGGTCGTCCCGCGGATCACGTGGGCGTGGTAGCCCAGCGCCTCCACCTTGGCGATGACCTCCCGGAGGTCCTCCTCGCGCGTCCCCGGCTTCATCACGATGACCATCCTGGCCTCCTTCTCCTCACGGGTCCATAAGGCGAAAAGCCACGGAATCGGTCCGTGGCTCCCCCAGAAATACGAAAGCCACGGGAGTCAGCGTCTGCTCCCGTGGCCGGCTGGACGGGACCGGGCGGCCTAGCGGCGGCCGGTGCCCGCCCCCACGGGGCAGACGCCGGTAAAAGACAACCACCAGGCCCGCCAGGTACCGTGCATGATCGGCCGCGCCTCCTGCGCGTGCCCGCCTTTCTAGCGGTCTTTTCCCGGTGTGTCAAGCGAATTCTCCGGCGGAGGTTTCCCTTTGCCAACGGGGCGGACGGTATGCTAGCGTCCCGTGCAGAAGCGGAGAGGCAGCATGTCCGGACATTCCAAGTGGCACGGGATCAAGCACAAGAAGGCCAAGGTGGATGCCGCCCGCGGGCGGATCTTCACCCGGCTGATCCGCGAGATCACCATCGCTGCCAAGACGGGCGGGGGGGACCCCGACGGCAACCCTCGCCTTCGGACGGCAATGCATGCGGCGAGGGCGGCGAACATGCCCGCCGACAACATCGAGCGGGCGATCAAGAAGGGGACCGGGGAGTTGCCGGGGGTGACCTACGAGGAACTCACCTACGAGGGGTACGGCCCCGGGGCCGCGGCGGTGATGGTGGTGGTCACGACGGACAATAAGAATCGAACGGCGCCGGAGGTCCGAAAGATCTTCGCCAAGCACGGCGGGAATCTGGGGGAGTCGGGCTGCGTGGGCTGGATGTTCGAGAAGAAGGGGCTCATCCGGGTGGAGGCCAAGGGGGTGGACGAGGAGGCACTCCTGAGCGCAGCCCTGGACGCGGGGGCGGAGGACATGCGGCAGGAGGAGGGGATCTTCGAGGTCCTCACTGCGCCCCGGGAGAAGGAGTTCGAGGCAGTGCGCGCGGCCGTTACCCGCGGGAAGTTCCCCATCGTCAGCGCCGAGATCACCATGGTCCCCCAGAGCACCGTGAGGCTGGATGGCAAGCCGGCGGAGCAGATGCTCCGCCTCATGGAAGAACTGGAGGACCACGACGACGTCCAGAACGTCTACGCCAACTTCGACATCCCCGAATCCATCATGGTCGCCCTCACCGGCTGACGGTGCCCGGCGCCGCGGTTCCGGGTCAGGGCTGCTCGTCCTGGGCATTGACCCGGGGACGGCGGTCACGGGGTACGGGCTGGTACGGCAGCAGGGGACCGGTCTCACCCTGGTCGGATGCGGCGGCATCCGGACAGGGCCCCGAGAGTCTGCCCCCGAGAAGTTGCGAACCATCTACGAGGCTCTCCTGGCGCTCATGGCGCGCTACCGGCCTGCCTGTGCTGCCGTGGAGAGCCTCTTCTATGCGCGGAATGTCCGGAGCGCGCTCACACTGGGCCAGGCGCGGGGCGTGGCGCTCCTGGCAGCGGTGCAGGGGAGGCTTCCGGTCTTCGAGTACACCCCCCGCGAGGTGAAGGCCGCCGTCACCGGGCACGGCTCAGCGGAAAAGGAGCAGGTCCGGGGGATGGTGAGCCGCCTGCTCCGCCTGCCGGATCTGCCAGCCTCCCTGGACGCCACGGACGCCCTCGCCGTCGCCATCTCCCACTGCCACACGGCCGCGGGCGGTCCGGCGCGGCGACTGCTCTTCTCCCGGCGAGGAGTTCGGGCTGGGCGGGCGGCATGGCGGGCGCTGAAGGTCCCGTGAGACGGCTGAAGCGGGGGAGGCCGGCGGCGGCGGGGGTTGGTATCGTCACGCTGCTCCTCGCGTTGACCGCGGGCGCGGCGGAGCCGTCGGCGGCCGATCCGGTCCCGGGCGCCGTCCGGACCCTCGAGGGGATCCTCGGGCTCTGGCACAGCGGGGCCTTTGAGGCCCTCTACGAGGCCGGGACGTCCCAGACGCGCCGCCTGTTCGACGCGCAGGAGTTTCGAATCCGGATGTCAGCGGAGGGCTGCCGGCCCGCCTGCTGCTTCGCCGCTTTCCGGTTCGCGGAGGCGGTCGCTGTCGGGCGCGAGCGGGTCCTCGTGAGGGGGACAGTGGGGTTCGAAGTGCGCGGCCCGGCCCGTCCTAGGCGCCGGTGCGCCTCCGAGGAGCGCGCCTACCTGCTCGAGTGGCAGGAGGGGCGCTGGCGGATCCCGCTCACGGACCTGCTGTCCGCGTTCTGAGCCCGGCGAGGCGGCGACTGATGATCGCGCAACTGAAGGGCCGGTTGGTGGCCAAAGGGCCAAACGAGGTGGTGGTGGACGTGCACGGGGTGGGCTACCACGCCTGCATTCCCCTCTCGACCTACTACGGGCTGCCGTCACTCGATGTCGAGGTCCTCCTGCACACGACCACCCATGTCCGGGAGGACACCCTGGTCCTCTACGGATTCCTCACCCGGGAGGAGAAGGCCGCCTTTGAGTTGCTGTGCACCGTGGGCGGGATCGGGCCGCGCCTCGCGACGAATATCCTGTCGGGGATCTCGCCGAAGGACCTGGTGCCGGCCATCTGCACCGGGGACCTGGCTCGTCTCCAGGCGGTCCCTGGCGTCGGGAAGAAGACGGCGGAGCGGATCGTCGTGGAACTCAAGGAGAAGGCCG
>CAZRDA010000060.1:0-8133 GCA_964598715.1 uncultured bacterium
CCGTACTCCGCGGCCAGCGACTCCAGGAGGGCCCGGTAGATCTGCACCTCGATGTGCTTCGGGAGGAGCCGATTCAGGATGACGGCTGCGGAGGGCTCGTACAGGAAATCCACCGGCACCTCCCCCTCCGGCACCGGCAGCGGCTCGATGGGGAGAAGCTTCCCCACTGTGACCCGCTGGGTGGCGGCCGATTTGAACTCGTTGTAGCAGAGGTGGACCTCGTCGGCCGCCTCCTCCGCGTAGGCTCGGACCAGCTCCTGGCCGATCTCGGCTCCGTGCTCGTAGGCCAGCCGGTCAAAGAAGTTCACATAGGCGGCCCGGACCGTGACAGGCCGCTGCCTGTAGAAGTCGCGGGCCTTCCGCCCCACGATGATGAGCGTCAGGGCCACCTCCGCCTCCCCTTGCTGGCGCAGCCACTCCAGGGAGCGCCGGAGGATGTTACTGTTAAAGGCCCCGCACAGCCCCCGATCGGCCGCGATGACCACCAGGACCTTCCGATTCCCCGCTCGGTGGACCAGGAGAGGGTGGGCGGAGCGGTCGGCCCGCAGGGCCAGGCTGGCGAGCACCGCGTCCATCTTGTTGGAGTAGGGGCGGGCCGCCAGGATCCGCTCCTGGGCACGACGGAGCTTGGCCGCCGCCACGAGCTTCATGGCCCGGGTGATCTTCTGGGTGCTCTGGACGCTCCGGATCCGGCGCCGGATGTCCTGGAGGGTGGCCACGGATGCTCAGCTCCGCCGGGGGCTCGCCCTGGGCCAGTCAGGCCGCCGGGGCGGCGACCGCCTCCCCCTTCTTGAGACGGGCCAGGAAGTCCACCTTGTACTCGACCACAGCCTTCGTCATTTTCTCCCGAAGGGGATCGCTGAGCTCCCCCTTCTCGGCCAGTTCCCGGAGAACCTCGGGTCGGACCGTCTCCACGAACTTGTAGAGCCCCTGCTCGAAGGCCGGGACGGCATCGAGGGGGACCTCATCCAGATGCCCGGCGGTGCCGGCAAAAATGATCAAAATCTGCTTCTCCACCGGCAGGGGCGTGTACTGGGCCTGCTTCAGCAGTTCCACCATGCGCTGGCCCCGGTTGAGCTGGGCCTGGGTCGCCTTGTCCAGCTCCGAGCCGAACTGGGCGAACGCGGCCATCTCGCGGTACTGGGCCAGGTCCAGTCGCAGCCGGCCGGCCACCTGTTTCATGACCTTGATCTGGGCCGCGCCCCCGACCCGGGAGACCGAGAGCCCCACGTTGACCGCGGGACGGATGCCGGCGAAGAACAAATCGCTCTCCAGGTAGATCTGCCCGTCGGTGATGGAGATGACATTGGTGGGGATATACGCCGACACATCCCCCAGTTGGGTCTCGATGATCGGGAGCGCAGTGAGGGAACCGCCCCCCAACTCGTCGTTTAACTTGGCCCCCCGCTCCAGGAGACGAGAGTGGAGGTAGAAGACGTCGCCGGGGTAGGCCTCCCGCCCCGGCGGCCGCCGCAGGAGCAGGGAGAGCTGCCGGTAGGACTGCGCGTGCTTGCTGAGGTCATCGTAGATGACCAGAGCGTGCCGCCTGGTGTCCCGGAAGTATTCCCCCATGGCGCAGCCGGCGTAAGGGGCGATGTACTGGAGCGGAGCGGGCTCCGAGGCGCTGGCCACGACCACAATCGTGTAGTCCATGGCGCCCGCCTCCTCGAAGACCTTGACCACCTGGGCCACCGTGGAGCGCTTCTGCCCGACGGCCACGTACACGCAGTGGACATCCTTGCCCCGCTGATTGATGATCGTGTCCACGGCGATGGCGGTCTTGCCGGTCTGCCGGTCGCCGATGATCAGTTCCCGCTGCCCCCGGCCGATCGGGATCATCGAGTCAATCGCCTTGATCCCGGTCTGGAGTGGCTCCTTCACGGGGCGGCGGTCCACCACCCCGGGGGCGAACCGTTCCATGGGGCGGTGCTCCGTGGCCTCGATGGGACCCTTCCCGTCCACCGGCTGGCCGAGGGCGTTCACCACCCGCCCCAGCATCGCCTCCCCCACCGGGACCTCGGCGATGCGCCCGGTCCGCCGGACCTCGTCCCCCTCCCGGATGCCCACGTCCTCCCCGAAGAGGACCGCGCCCACGTTGTCCTCTTCCAGGTTCAGGACCATCCCCACCACTTCGCCTGGGAACAGGAGGAGCTCCCCGGCCATCGCCTTCTCCAGCCCGTAGATGCGGGCGATCCCGTCCCCCACCTCGATGACGGTCCCGGTCTCGGCCACATCCACGGCGGCCGTGAAGCCCTGGAGCTGCTGCCGGATGATCTGGCTGATCTCGTCGGCGCGAATCTCTACCATCGGCTCACCTCTCGATGAGGGCCTCCCGCATCCTGCGGAGTTGCATTCTCAGGCTGGCGTCGTACACAGTGCTCCCCACGCGGGCGACCAGGCCCCCGAGGATGGTCGGGTCCACCCGGGGGGTGAGGTGAACCCGGCGGCCTGTGGCCGCGGCGAGCCGGCCGGCCAGCGCCTCGAGGCTTTCCGCCGGGAGGCGAACGGCTGCCGTCACCTCGGCGCGGACGTATCCCGTCCGCTCATCCACCAGATCCCGGAAGAGACGGGCGATCCCCGGCAGGAGCCCTACCCGCTGGCGTCTGAGGAGCAGGTGGAGTAGGCTCGCAGAGAGGGGGGAGACAGTTCCGCGCTCCGCGGCGGCGGTGAGGGCGGCTCCCTTCCGGGCGGCAGGCACGGCCGGGTTGGCGAAGAAGGCGACCACCTCCTTCCCCGCGAAGTGTGGGGCCAGGGCCTCCAGGTCCGCGGCCACCTGCTCCAGGGCTCCGGCTTCGGCGGCGGCCTCCAGCAGCGCCTTGGCGTACCGTCTGGCCAGCCCCCCGCCGATCAATTCCCTGTCCCCACGTCCCGGATGGCCTGTTCCACCAGCCGCCGGTGGTCGGCCTCGGTGAGGGCCCGCCCCAGGAGTTTCTCGGCGGCCGCCAGCGAGAGGGTCACCGCCTCCTCCCGCAGGGTGACCTTCGCCTGCTTGACCTCCCGCCCGATCTCCGCCCGGGCCGCCTCGAGGAGGCGGGTAGCCTCCTCCCGCGATTCCTTCAGGAGGCGCTGCCGCTCCGCCGTCACCTCCTGCTCCATCCGGGCCCGGACCGCCTCGCTCTCCTTCTGGGCCGCGACCAGCCTCGCGCTGTACTCCTCCATCGTTCGGGCGGCGGCCTTCCGCGCCTCCTCCGCCTCGGAGAGGGACCGCTTGATCCCGTCGGCCCGCTGGGCCATGAAGGCGGTCAGGGGCTTGAAGAGGAACTTGTAGAGGATGGCCACCAGGATGAGGAAGTTGACGAGTTGCAGGAGGAGGGTCCTGTCTATGTTAATAATGCCGGGCTTGTGCTCGGCCGCCCCTTCCGTCGCAGCGGCCGCGAGGCCGTCCGGGGCCGCCCACGCGAGGAGGAGCAGGGCGACCGACCCCGGGACGATCCACCACCTCTGCATCGCTCCGCTCCAGACGGGGGGCTACGGGCGCCCCCAGACACAACGCAGGCGCGGCATCCACCATGCCGCGCCCACACCGCAAGAAGGCCCGCTAGCCCGCGTCCTCCCGGAACCCCCGGCGGAAGGCCCCACCCACCACGACCACCTGGACCGCCAGCAGCCCGAGGGCAAGGGCGATGAGGTTCACCGGCAGGTACACCACCACGAGGAAGAGCGCCAGTCCCGTCAGGCCCAGCCGGAGGAGGGACCCCCGCAGGACGCGCCCGGCCCGCAGCCCTTCCGCGCGGCTTCCCTCCGCCACAGCCCGTGCGATGAGCGAGAAGTTCCCAAGGCTGAGGCCGCCGCCGATGGCGAACCCCAGGGCCCAGTCCCAGCGGCCAAGGGCGGCGAGCAGAGCCCCTCCCCCCGCCACCAGCCACAACGCCCCGCGGCCGACGCGCCGGAGGAGTTCCCGCTGCTCTTCCAAGCGCCGCGCCTTCGCCTGCCCTGAGACCACCCAGAAAAAAAGCGGCACAACCTATCATGCCGCTTGAATTTCTGTCAAGCGCCCGCTAGGCCAGCGCCTCGCGCGCGGCCGTCTCGGCCTGCTTTGCCGCTCCCAGGATCTCGCCGATAATGTCGTCAGGATCAATCCGCTCCGCCTCCCCCTCAAAGGACAGGATCAGCCGATGGCGGAGGGCGGGGTAGGCCACCCGGTGCAGATCCTCGATGCTGACGTGGAACCGTCCGGCCAGGAGGGCCACGGCCTTGCCGGCGAGCACCAGGGCCTGGGTGCCCCGGGGCGAGGAGCCGTAGCGGACGTACTTTCTCACGGAGGCCGGAGCCTCGGGGGAGTTGGGGTGGGTCATCAGGGTGAGACGGGCCGCGTGATCCAGCACGTGGGAGGCAATGGGCACGGCCCGGACGAGGGCCTTGTACTCCTCCACCATGGGGCCGCTCAGAACGCGCGTCAGGCTCTCCTCGGCGGCGGCCGTCGTGCGCTCCACGATCTCCCCCAACTCGGCCCGGGAGGGATACCGGACCTTTAGTTTAAAGAAAAATCGGTCCAGTTGCGCCTCCGGCAGGGGATAGGTCCCCTCCATCTCGATTGGGTTCTGAGTGGCCAGGACGAAGAAGGGGCCCTCCAGCGCGTGCTGGCTCCGCCCCACAGTCACGGTGAGTTCCTGCATCGCCTCGAGGAGCGCAGACTGCGTCTTCGGAGTGGCCCGGTTCACCTCATCAGCCAGGATCACCTGGCCGAAGAGGGGTCCCCGCTGGAACTGGAACTGGCGCCGGCCCCCCGGCTCCTCCACCACGACGTTGGTGCCGATGATGTCCGCCGGCATGAGATCGGGGGTGAACTGGATCCGGGAGAAGGTCAGGTCCAGGCACCGGGCCAGCACCTTCACCAGGAGGGTCTTGCCGAGCCCCGGGACCCCCTCCAGGAGCACATGACCGCCGCAGAAGAGACAGAGGAGCGTCTCGCGGACGACCTCCAGGTGTCCCACGATGGCCTTTCCGATCTCTGTCTCGATCCGGGCGAAGACCTCCCGGAACGCCACCGCCTGCCGTTCCACCTCACGGACTTGATCGCTCATCCGCCCCTCCGCCTAGCGGCGCTTCTCCTGCTCCGCGGCCCGCTGGCGCATCTTTCTCAGATGCTGCTCGGCGATGTCAATCCACTCCTTCTCACCCGGGAGCTCCGAGGCCACCTTGATGTACTCCTCCCAGCGGGCCACCGCCTCCTTGGGACTCACCTTCTCGTACGCCAGGGCGAGGGCGTAGAGCGCCCCGGGATGCTTCGGCTTCAGGGCCAGCGCCTTGCGATAGGTGGCAATGGCTTCGGAGTAGAGCCCCTTCTCCTCGTACAGGTCGCCCAGGCCGATATGGGCCTCCACGAAGGTGGACTCGAGCGCGAGGGCGCGTTGGTAGGCCTCCACCGCCTCATGGTAGAGCCCCTTCTCCGTGTACAGGATCCGGGCCAGGCTGTAGTGCACCCGGGGGTTCAGCGGATCAATGCCCAGGCCCCGCCGGTACTCCCGGATCGCCTCGTCGAAGCGCCCCGTGGCCGAGAGCGCATCCCCCAGACCCACGAAAGCATCGGCGTAATCCGGATCGGACTCCACGGCTTTGCCGTAGGCCTCCACCGCCTGCTCGTAGAGGCGCCGCGGGCTCTTGGCCAGAAGATCCCCTAGGGACTTGTAGGCCTCGGCGAAGCCGGCGTCCACGTGGATGGCCCGCCGGTAGGCTCCGGCGGCCCGCCAGCGGCTGGAGGCCGCCTCGTGGGCCTCGCCCTGCCGGAAGAAGGCCAGGGCGAAGGTGGGGTCGGCCTCGCCGGCCTGGGCGAAGGCGTCCGCCGCCTGCTCCAGCCCCTCTGTTGTCCCCGCGCGCAGCGCGGCGCGGCCGCTCGCGTAGCGGCGCAGCGCCGCCGTCGAGGGGGTCGGGCGCTGGAAGGCCTGGGCAAGGCGCCGCTCACCCGCAGGTCCCAGGGTCACGCCCACGAACTTCGCCAGCGCCCTCCCGATCCGTTCCAGCACCCGGGAGCCCTCGCCCCATGGAACCGAGGTGGCGAGGAAGGCCTCCTCCCGGACCTGCGCTCCCCGCACATCCAGGAAGGTCGCCCCCAGCGAGAGCCGGTCCCCGTCCACCTGGAAGGTTCCAAGGAGGGCGGCTTCCGCCCCGAGGCCCCGGGTCACCTCGGCGGCGGCGGCCGGCTCAAGCCGCGCCCCCCAGGTGGCCTGCCGCGCAGTCAGCGCACTCACGGCCGCCTGGGACTCCGTCACGCGGAGGCCGAAGGTGCGGCCGAGCCCCCAGGTCAAGAGGTCCATGAGCCCCTCCCCCAGGAGCGGGTCCGGCGCCTCCGACGGCCCTGTGAAGGGGACGAGCAGAATGACGACCCGTGGGGCCGGTGTCTCGGCCTGCACCGGCACTGCAGCGAGGAGCAGGGAGAAGAGGGCCGCTCCGGCCAGATACCGTCTCGCTCTCACCTCACCCTCCTCCCCCTGACGATCGTGACGGCCATCCCTGGCCCCTCCCCGCGCTCGCCCCGGCTCCCCGCTGGCCCACTCCGGGCCCGCTGGAGGCGCCGAGCCGCCACCTCCGCCAGGAACAGCAGGAGGGCGGCCGCGAGGAAGAACGGCCAGGCGTCGCGCGGCTGCCGGCTGAGCCGCCGATTCAGCCGGAACGCATCCTCCGCCTTCTCCAGGAAGCCGCCTCCCGTGAGGGAGGTCAGCCTGGCCAGGAGGGCCTGGTTGACTACCCGGCTCCGGTGCTCCGGGGAGTAGGGGAGGACGAGGCTGCCGATCTCGGAGCCGATCATCGTCCCCTCCCGGCGCTGGGCCACTCCAATGAGATAGGCCCCCTGCTCCTCCGCCGGAAAGGCCCCCTCGTACTGCCCCGGCGCTACCTGCTTGAGGGGCATCACCGTCCGGCTCCCATCCGGGCCGAGGATGCCCGCCTCGGCCTCAATGAAATTAATGAACTCCCCCTGCGGGTTGGCTGCCTCGAGACTCACGATCCCCCTGCCGTCCCGGATGGCCACGTGGGTCACCACGTCAGCCCGATCCTTCGTCCGTAGCGTCCACCGGACCATCTGCGCCACGAAACGGCCGAAGGGGGGCCAGCGCAGCCACAGCACCCCCCACTTCGCCTTGAAGTCAGAGGTGAAGGCCGCGGCCCGACCCACCCCAAAGCGCCAGGCGGCCAGGACCGGGTCCCCCTGGGGCGACGCCAGGAGAACCTCCGCGGTGATCTTGGGGGTGGTGGCGACGTAGCCGCCCAGCGGCGGGACCTCCCGCCAGTCAATGTTCCGGAGAATCTCGTGGTGGGTATGGGTCAGCACGGGTCGGAACGGGCGCTCGATGATGGCCGACTTGCTCGCCAACTGGGCCTCCAGCGTGAAGATCCGGGGGATGCTCTGGGGGTCTTCGGTAAAGTAGAAGCGGCCCCGCCCCCACCTACTGATATCCCGCATGAGCCGGACGTCAGCGTCCCGCCCGATGGCGACGGTGGAGACCGTGATCTTATCCTTCGTCATCCGGCGGACGAGGCCGCCGAAGTCGGCCGCGGCGGCCTGCCCGTCCGACAGGACGATGAGGTGCTTCAGGAGCGCGTCCCGGGCGTAGAGGGTCTCGTAGGCCTCCTTGAGGGCCGGGAACATGTCGGTGCCGCCCCCGGACTTGATGGAGGCGATTTCATTAATGATCTGGTCCTTCTGGTCGGCCGGGCCCATGGGGACGACCCACGAGTTGGCCGTGTCGAACGCCACCACCCCGACCTCGTTCCGCTCATCGAGGAGCTCCACCACCAACTGCGCCGCCTCCTTGGCCAGGTCCAGCTTGGTGAAGCGGTCCACGCTGCTCTCCATGCTCCCGGAGCGGTCAATGACGAGCACGACGGCCAGCGAGGGGACGTCCAGTTTCTGCCGCGCCTCCATCGTCACCGGCAGGGCTTCCTCCACGGGCGTGTGGAAGTAGCCGCCCACGCCGAACGACTCCTCCCCCCCCAGCATGATGAGGCCACCCCCCTGGTCGCGCACGTAGCTGCGCACCAGTTCCATCTGCTGGCGGGAGAGGCGCAGGGAAGAGACGTTGCTCAGGATCACCCCATCGTAGGCCAGGAGCGGCGTCATGTCGCGGGGGAACGCCGCCGGCTCCACCAGGACCGGCTCCATCTCCTGCGCCCGCAGCGCTCCCAGGAGGTGTCGGG
>CAZRDA010000061.1:0-8126 GCA_964598715.1 uncultured bacterium
ATGACCCCCCGGTGCTCCTGGATGATCCGCTGGCAGATGGCGAGCCCGAGCCCCGTCCCCCTCTCCTTCGTGCTGAAGAACGGCTCGTACAGATGGGCGGCAGCCTCGGGGCTCAGGCCGCCCCCCTGGTCCAGGACCTCCGCCACCGCGACCGAGAGACCACGGCATCGGGGAGACTTCCGCTCGTAACTCGTCCGGAGCGTCAGCTCCCCGCCGGCCGGCATCGCCTCGGCCCCATTGCGAATGAGATTCAGGAACACCTGATGGAGCCGCGCGGCGTCCCCCTGCACGGGGGGGATCTGGGGATCGTAGAGCCGCCGCACCCGGACCCCCCGCGCCATGAGCCCCTCCTCCTCCAGGGCCAGGACCTCCTCCAGCACCTGGTTCAGGTTGCACGGCAGGAGGCAAACGGGGCGCGGCCGGGCGAACCCCAGGATCCCCTCCACCAACGCATTCAGTCGGTCCACCTCCCGGACGATGACCCGGCTGTGCTCCCGGAAGGCTGGGGGGAGGGCGGGGTCGCCGGCCAAGAGCTGCGCCGCCCCCCGGAGCCCCATCAGGGGGTTGCGGATCTCGTGGGAGAGGCCGGCCGCCAGGGCGCCCACGGCGGCCATCCGGTCGGCCTGGCGCAGTTGCTCCTCCTGGTCCCGGATCCGGGTGAGGTCCCGCAGGGTCAGGACGCAGCCCCGGGGGTTGCCCTCGGCGTCGGCCAGGAGCGACGCCACGGCGCTCACCCAGACCTGCCCACCGTCCTGGCGGGCCAAGGGGCCACCGTGCTCGGCGTGCGCCCGGCCCGTCTCGAGGGCCCGGGCGGCCAGGGCCGGCAGGAGCGTCCCGGACCCCAGAATGGCCGGCAGAGCCCGCCCGACAGCGGAGGTCGCGGAGCGGCTCAGCAGCTCCTCGGCCGCCGGGTTCACGGCGAGGATCACCAGATCCGAGTCCACGACCACCACACCGTCCTGGAGACTGGCCAGCAGGTCCTCGTAGTGCGCCCGCAGGGTCGCAAGTTCCCGGGCGAGAGCCTCCCGCTCCCGGCGCAGCCCGGCCTCCTCCTTCCCCTCGCGCCACCCCAGAGCTTCCGCCACCCCCCGGAGCCTCCCCGCACTAGGTTGTAGCCCAACTGTCCGGGAATCACAAGGAGGGGACGCCTTGCTGTCGCCCGCCGGGAGGAGTATCTTAAAGGGGTCTCCCGGACCCCGTGGAGAGCGTATGTCCCGCCGCAATCTCTGGATCATCGCGGGCGCGGTCCTCCTCCTGGCGGCAGGAGCGTACCTGCTCCTCCCGCAGGCCCCCGACCGCTCCGCTTACCAGACCGTCCCCGTGGAGCGGGGGCAGATCGTGGCGACCGTGGTCGCCACCGGGACCGTCAACCCGGTCATCTCGGTGCAGGTGGGGAGCCAGATCTCCGGGATGGTCAAGCAGCTCAACGCCGACTTCAACTCGGTGGTGAAGCGGGGCCAGCTCATCGCCCGGATTGACCCCGAATTGTTCGAGGCGCGGGTGAACCAGGCCCGCGCCAGCCTGGAGAACGTGCGGGCGGCGGTCCTGAACCAGCAGGCGAACCGGGAGCGGGCGACGGCCGACGTGGAGAACGTCCGGGCAGCCCAGGAGGCGGCCCGGGCGAACGTGGCCCGGCAGCGGGTGGGGGTGATTGACGCCGAGATCAAGCTCAAGAGCCGGGCGAACCTCTTCCAGGAGGGGGGGATTTCCCAGGAGGAGCGGGACTCGGCCCAGGCGGCCTTCGACTCGGCGCGGGCGCAACTGGACGCCGCGGTCGCCCAGGAGCGGGCCGCGGGCTCCGCGCTGCGGGCCGCAGAGGCGACCCTCCAGGTCGCCGAGGCGCAAGTGAAGGCGGCCGAGGCCAGCGTGGCCCAGCAGCAGGCGGCGCTCGTGCAGGCCGAGGTGGACCTGAGCCACACCTTCATCCGGGCGCCCGTGGACGGCGTCGTCATCTCCCGGAACGTGGACGTCGGACAGACGGTCGCCGCGTCCCTCCAGGCGCCCATCCTGTTCTTGATCGCGCAGGACCTGACCCGGATGCAGGTGAACACCAGCGTGGCCGAGGCGGACATCGGCCAGATCAAGAATGGACAGGAGGCCCGATTCACGGTGGACGCCTTCCCGGGTCGGCCCTTCGAGGGAACAGTCACCCAGGTCCGATCTGCGCCCAATATTATTCAAAACGTCGTCACCTACGACGTCATCATCGAGGTGGGGAACCCGGACGGCAGGCTCAAGCCGGGCATGACGGCCAACGTCCGGATCATGGTCGGTCGAAAGGCCGATGCCCTGAAGATCCCCGCCACCGCCCTGCGCTTCCGCCCCTCGGAGGGGGAAGCCGATCGGGCGGGGGGCAGGGGCGCGGACAGCCAGCCGGAGCGCTCGGGCCAGCGGGGGGGGGCGGCACCGGAAGGGAAGGTGTGGGTCCTGGAGGATGGCACTCCGAAGCCGGTGGCGGTCACCCTCGGACTGAAGGACGGGAATTTCGTTGAGGTAGCGGCCGGCGACCTCCGGGAGGGCCAGGAGGTCCTCGTGGGGACGGGACCCCGGGAGCCCCGGGCTGCCCCCAGGCGGCGGTCCTTCGGCTTCGGCTTCTAAGATGGGTGCGCTGGTCGACCTGCACGATGTCACCAAAATCTACCGGGTGGGGACCGTGGCAGTCCCGGCCCTGCGCGGCGTCAGTCTCACCGTGGAGGCGGGGGAGTTCGTGGCGATCATGGGCGCCTCCGGCTCCGGCAAGTCCACCTTGATGCATATTATTGGATGCCTCGACCGGCCCACCTCCGGCCGCTACCTCCTGGAGGGCCGGGAGGTGGGCGGGCTCCCCCGGGACGACCTGGCCGCCATCCGGAGCCGGCAGATCGGGTTCGTCTTCCAGTCGTTCCATCTCCTGCCCCGGGCGACGGCCCTGGCCAACGTGGAACTCCCCCTCCTCTACAACGGCAGTCCCCCGGCGGAGCGGCGCCAGCGCGCAAACGAGGCGCTCCGGGCCGTGGGGCTGGCGGAACGGGAAACGCACCGCCCTAACCAGTTATCGGGCGGGCAGCAGCAGCGGGTCGCCATCGCCCGCGCCCTGGTGAACGGCCCCTCGCTGCTCCTGGCCGACGAGCCGACGGGGAACCTGGACAGCCGGACCAGCCTCGAGATCATCGCCCTCCTCCAGCGCCTCAACCGGGAGCGGCGGCTCACGGTCATCCTGGTCACCCACGACGCCGAGATGGCGGCGTTTGCCAATCGGATCGTCCAGTGTCGGGACGGGCGGATCGTGGGCGACCAGCCGGTCCCGGCGCCGCGGAACGCCGCGGCAGAGGCGGCCGCCCTGCCCCCGGAGGAGGCGCCATGAAGCTCTGGGCGTCCGTGCGCGTCGCGCTCCAGGCGATCGGCGCGAACACGATGCGCTCCGCCCTCACCGTCCTGGGCATCGTCATCGGCGTCGCCTCGGTGATCGCCATGATCGCGGTGGGGCGCGGGGCCACCCAGCGGATCCAGGACCAGATCCGCTCGATGGGGAGCAACGTGCTGGTCGTCCTCTCCGGCTCCTCCACGGCGGGGGGGCTTCGGGCCGGAGCGGGGACCCTCCTCACCCTGACCGAGGAGGACGCGGCGGCCATCCAGGCCGAGTGTCCCGCCGTCGGGCTGGCGGCTCCCACGATGCGGGGGACCGCGCAGATCGTCTTCGGCAACCAGAACTGGTCCACCATCATCCAGGGGGCGACGCCGGACTTCCTTGAGGCCCGGGACTGGAAGGTCGCCGCCGGGGAAGCCTTCACCCCGCAGGACCAGGCGTCGGCCACGAAGGTGGCCCTGCTCGGCTGGACGGTCGCGCAGAGCCTTTTCGGCGACAGCGACCCGGTGGGGCAGGCCATCCGGATCAAGAAGGTCCCCTTCACAGTGGTGGGAGTCCTCGCCCCCAAGGGGCAGTCTCCCTTTGGCCAGGACCAGGACGACCTGGTGGTCATCCCCCTCTCCACGGCCAAGCGGCAGGTCCTGGGGGTCAGCCAGGCCAACGCGCGGGCCGTGGGGGCCATCGTCATCCGGGCCCGGGACGCCAGCCTCCAGATGACCGCCCAGGAGCAGGTGACCGCGCTGCTGCGCCAGCGCCACCGCCTCCAGGCGGACCAGGATAACGACTTTACCGTCCGGAACATGATGGAGGTGTTCGCCGCCCAGGAGGAGTCGGCGCGGGTGATGGCGCTCCTGCTGGGGGCCATCGCGTCGGTCTCCCTGCTGGTGGGGGGCATCGGCATCATGAACATCATGCTGGTCTCGGTCACCGAGCGGACCCGGGAGATCGGGCTCCGGATGGCGGTCGGCGCCCGGGGCCGGGACATCCTCCTCCAGTTCCTCATCGAGGCGGTCACGCTGGCCCTCCTCGGCGGCATCGTGGGGACCGCGGCCGGCCTCGCCGGCTCGGCGCTCCTCGCCCGGTTCGGGGACTGGGCCGTGAGCGTGGACGCCTCCGCCCTCCTCCTGGCTTTCCTCTTCAGCGCCGGGGTGGGGATCTTCTTCGGCTTCTATCCCGCGAAGCGGGCGGCCGAACTGAACCCCATCGAGGCCCTCCGCTACGAGTAGCCGACTCGCGCCTTGACAGTGGCGCGACCGGCGTGCTAGAAGGGCGGAACCTTCCCGCCGGGAGTCCCCGTGTCCCATCCCGATCCCGCGCCCCGCGATCCTGCGGTCCTCGACGCCCTCTTCCGCCCCAAGGCGGTGGCGATGGTGGGGGCCTCCACCCAGCCGGAGAAACTCGCCTATCAGGTCTTCAAGAACCTCGCGGAGGCGGGGTTCGGCGGCCCTCTCTACCCTGTGAACCCGAAGGCCGATGCGATCCTCGGGCGGAAGGCCTTTCCCGCCGTCGCCGATCTTCCCGAGGCTGTGGACCTGGCCGTCATCATGGTCCCGGCCCGGGTGGTCCCCGAGACCATCCGGGCCTGCGGGCGCAAGGGGACACGGGCCGCCATCGTGATCTCGGGCGGCTTCAGCGAGACGGGCCCGGACGGGGACCGGCTCCAGCAGGAGGCGCTGGCCGCGGCCCGCGAGGCGGGCATCGGCCTGGTGGGGCCCAACTGCCAGGGCGTGAACCACCCCTACCACGGCCTGTGCGCCTCCTGGCCGCTCCTCACCACCCGGGGCTGCATGGCGGTCATCTCCCAGAGCGGGACGGTGGGCGCAGCCCTGATGGACTGGGCCAGCCAGGAGGAACTCGGGGTCTCCGCCTTCGTGAGCATGGGGAACCGGGCCGACCTGGACGAGAGCGACCTGCTGGAGTACTTCGCCGCCGACCCGAACACCCGCGCGATCGCCTTCTATCTCGAGAGCATCAAGTCGGTCCCCCGCTTCCTCCGGGCGATGGCCACGTGCCCGAAACCGGTGGTCATCCTCAAGGCGGGGCGGACGCCCAAGGGACGGATAGCGGCCGAGTCCCACACCCGCTCCCTCGCCGGCCGGGACGAGATCTACGAGGGGGCCTTCCGGCAGTACCGGATCCACCGGGCGGCGACGCTGGACGAACTGTACGACGCGGCCAAGGCCCTCGCGTACTTGAGGCGCCCGGCCGGGAAGCGGATCGCGATCATTACCAGTTCGGGCGGCTCCGGCATCCTGGCCACCGATGCCGCCGAGATGGCCGGCCTGGACGTGGCCCCCCTGCCGGAGACGCTGCGCGCGTCCCTGAAGCCGGTCCTGCCGCCCCACTGCACGGTGGCCAACCCGCTCGACCTCACCGGGGACGCCACCGCCGCCATGTACCGGCAGGTCGCGGAGGCGGCCGCCCCCCACTTCGACAGCCTGGTGATCATCTTCGGCGACCCGATCCCAGGCGCCTCCGAGGTCGTCCCCGTCGGCTCCCCCCACGCCGTGATCTGCCTGGGGGGCGCCGACGTGGAACGGGAGGAACGGGCCCGGATGCACCGGAAAGGCATCCCCACCTTCCCCACGCCGGAGCGGGGGGTGCTCGCGCTGAGCCACCTCACCCGGTTCTGAGAGCGCACACATGCCATCCCGCGACGTTGCGGCCCCGCCGAGCGGGGCGGTGCGACTGATCCAGCAGGCCCAGGCGGAGCGGCGCCACCTCCTGGAACCGGATGCCTACCGGCTCCTGGAGATGTACGACCTGCCCGTCCCCCGGCACCGATTCGTCCGGGAGGCCGGGGAGGCGGCGGCCGCCGCGGAGGCGATCGGCTTCCCCGTCGTCCTGAAGGTCGTCTCCCCCGAGATCATTCACAAGAGCGAGGCGGGAGGGGTGCGCCTGGATCTGCGCGACGCCGCCGCGGTGCGCGCGGCCTTCGAGGAGGTGCGGGCCTCCGCCCGCCAGGCGCGGCCTGACGCGCTCCTGTCGGGCGCCCTGGTGGTGGAGATGGCGCGGCCGGGGACCGAAGTCATCGTGGGGATGACCCGCGATCCGCAGTTCGGCCCCACGGTGATGTTCGGGCTCGGCGGGATCTTCGTCGAACTCTACCGGGATGTGGCCTTCCGGATCGTGCCGCTCGCGGAGCGGGATGCCCGGGAGATGATCCGGGAGGTGAAGGGTCTTGCCCTGCTGACCGGCTTCCGCGGCCGCCCCCCGGGCGACCTGGAGGCCATTGTCCGGATCCTGCTCCGCGTCTCCCGGCTGGCCGCGGAGTGCCCCGAGATCGCCGAGGTGGACCTGAATCCCATCGTGATCTACGAGCGGGGCGCCCTGCTGCTCGACGCCCGCGTGCTCCTCCGCCTCGAGGAGGCGCCGGCCTGAGCGCCGTCCCCGCGCCCTGAGATCAGCATTGTCCATGGCCTCTCTGCTCCCCCGCCTGCGCCCTGCGCGCCCGTGGCACGGCCTCCTCGCGGCCGGCCTCCTCGGCCTTTCCACCATGGCCGCCGCCGGGACCATCCGCGGGGACATCTTCCGGGACGAGGAGCACCGGGTCCAGATAAAGAAGCCGGCCGCCTGGCACTTCGTGCCGGCGGAGCAGGCGTCAAGCCGCGCCCGCGGCGCCCTGCCCGGGGACGTCCAGGGTGAAAGGGCAGCCCCCGCCACCCTCCTGGTCGCGGTAAGCGAGAGTCCGCCCGGGGCCCAGGCGCGCTACCCGGCGCGGGTCACGCTGGCGGTCGAAGACCTGACGGCCCGGCCCGGCGTCGAGAGCCTGGAGGCCTACGCGCAGGCGAACCTCCGGACGCTCGACGCCCTCCTCGAGGATTTCAGGCTGGAGAGACGGTCGGAGCGCGTGAAGGCGGGAGGGATGTCGGGTTTGCGGGTGGAGTACACGGGTCGGGTGGCCCGGCCCGGGGGGTCGGTGGCGATCCGGGGGATCGCGCTGCACTTCCTGCGGGGCAAGACCGGCTACGCCATCGCCGCGGTGGCCGGGGCGGAGGAGTTCGCCGCGCGCCGGGCGACCCTTCAGCAGATTCTGGGCAGCGTGAACTTCCTCCCCTGAGGGAGGGGCGGGGACAACCGATGCCCGACAAGGTCCGGTGTCCGATCTGCCGGCGGCTCATCTCCGAGGACCGCTTGGAAGCCCACATGAGGATCGAGCAGACCCTCATCGAGAGCATCAAGAAGGACAACCCGGATTGGGTCGAAGCGGACGGCGCCTGCCCCCAGTGCGTCAACCACTACCGGCGGCAGGTCTCCCGCCTCCGGGGGGACTAGCCGGGCGAGCCGCAACCCGCAGGCCCGGCAGCCCGTAGAGCACCTCCGCCTCCCGCCTCAGGTCGGCCAGCACGTTCAGGGAGCGCACGGCGCCCCGTTCCTCCGGCGTCCCGTTTCTCGCCTGCCGCTGACGCCGCATCTGCCGGAAGCTCTCCAGGTGGGCCCGCTCCCCCAGTCGCTGCAGGATCCGCTCGCCGCAGACCTCCAGGAGGGCCACCGCGTCCCGGTCGCCCCACTCCATCGCCTCCCGGTAGGTTTGCAGGAACTCCGCCGCGCTCGCGTCCTCCCAGTCCTGAAGGAGATCTTCGCGCGCGCGGACCGCCTGCACCAGGCCGCGGAGCCGCTCGGCGCAGCGCCGGGCACTCTCCAGCGGCGAGCGGCCGCCCTCGCCCAGGACGTCCCGCAGCCGCACCTCCTCCGCCGCTGCGGCCCGACGGAAAGCGGTGTAGGTCGCCTCCATCTCCTGGAGGCACGCCTCCTGCTTGGCCCGCAGCCGCTCCGCCTT
>CAZRDA010000062.1:0-8099 GCA_964598715.1 uncultured bacterium
TCAGTAGAGCAGGTACCGCTCCCGCACCCGCAGGAACGCCTCCAGCGCCTCGGGTTCCGCTCCCGCCGCCGCGCGTCCATCCCCTTGCTTCAGCCACGCCATCGCGGTCCGGTTCCCGAGGAGCTCCTGGACCTTCTCGAGCAGGAAGGTCCCGGGGTAGAGCCGCTGCAGCGTGGCGGCGATCTCGAGGCCGGTCTGGACGGCCCGGAAGCGCTCCCGGTCGGTGAGGATCACCCGTACCCCCTGGCAGGCCTGCCCCTGGTAGGCCGACGCGTTCGGGGTGAAAGTGGTCGGGACGAACCGGACGCCGGGCAGGGCCAGGGCGGTGAGCGCGGCGGCGAGCGCCTCCCCCTTGATCCAGGGGGCCCCCAGGACTTCAAAGGGAAATCCGGTCCCCCGCCCGACGGAGAGATTCGCCGACTCCAGGAGGCCCACCGCCGGGTAGAGGGTGGCCGCGGTCAGGCTCCGGATGTTGGGGGAGGGATTCACCCAGGGGATCCCGGTCTCATCGAACCACTGCTCCCGCCGCCACCCCCGGGCCGGGATGACCGTGAGCTCTGCCCCCATCTCTTTCTCGCCATTGAAGAGCAGGGCCAGCTCCCCCACGGTCATCCCGTGGCGGATGGGGAGAGGGTGGTAGGCGGTGAAGGAGGTCAGGTCGGGGTCGAGGACCGGACCCTCCACGATGCGTCCGGTGATCGGGTTGGGGCGGTCCAGAACGACGACCGGCAGCCCCTCTGCGGCCGCCGCCTCCAGCACGTACCCCAGGGTGGTGATATACGTGTAAAAGCGGGTCCCCACATCCTGGAGGTCAAACACGAGAAGGTCCAGCTCCCGCAGCATCGGCGGCGTAGGTCGCTGGGTGGCCCCATAGAGACTGTGTACCGGCAGCCCGGAGACCGCATCCGTGCCGTCGGGAACCAGCCCCTCCGCGGTCCCCGCGAGGCCGTGCTCCGGGCTGAAGAGGGCGCGAAGCCGGACTCCTCCCTCCCGCAGCAGGTCCGCCGTCCGGCGCCCCGCCCGGTCCCGGCCGGTCTGGTTCGTGACCAGCCCGACCCGCCGGCCCGCAAGCGGTGCCCAGGACAACCGCCCCAGGACCTCCAGCCCTGGCTCACCCGTGGCCGGCACGTCCTCCGGCTCCGCGTCCGGACCTTCCAGCAGAGCCCGCCCCGCCGCCGAGACCACGGCCCCCCGGAGGCCTCCGATGTCCGCATTGCCGTCTGGATGGACGCGGTTACTGAGAAAGACCACGAGCGTCTCGGTTGGTGGGTCGAGCCAGAGCGCGGTCCCGGTGAACCCGGTGTGACCGAAGGATTCGGGGGAGGAGTGGGCGCCCCGGACCGCCGAGGGGGTGTTCACATCCCAGCCCAGCGTCCGCCGGCCCTTGGCCTGGGGGAGGGTGAGAGGGCTCACCATCTGGGCAACCGTCCTGGGGGCCAGGATCCGCCCCTCCCCGTAGACGCCGCCGTTCAAGATGGCCTGTGCGAAGCGGGCCAGATCCATCGCCGTCGAGAAGACGCCGGCGTGCCCGCCTGCGCCCCCCATCCGGAAGGCCAGCGGGTCGTGGACGATCACGTTGCGCGGAGTGCGGTCGACGATCCGGGTGGGGGCGATCCGGTCGCGCCAGGCCTGCGGCGGGTTGAAGGCAGTCTCCACCATTCCGAGGGGAGTGAAGATCCGCTCCTCGGCCAGGGCCGCGAGCGGGCGCCCCGTGATCCGCTCCAGGATCGCCCCGAGAAGGATGTAATTGAGATCACTGTACAGGTAGCTGGTGCCCGGGAGGGCCACCAGCCGCTCCCGCCGGATCGCCTTGAGGATCGCGGCAGACCCCTGCGAGGTATCCTCCCGAGGGAGGCCGGACGGCAGCCCGGAGGTGTGGACCAGCAGGTGACGCAGCGTGGCCCGGCCGGCCGGGTGCCTCTGGAACTCGGGGAGGTACCGCTCTATCGGCTCCTCCAGGCGGACCCGACCCTCCTCCACCATCTGGAAGAGCAGGGGAGCCGTGACAACCACCTTGGTGAGGGAGGCGACGTCGAAGATGGTGGCGAGATTCATGGGACGGCGCTCGGGGAGGAGCGCCCGATCTCCCACCGCCCGCCAGAAGACCACCTTCCCCTGCCGTGCCACCAGGACGACCGCGCCGGGGAGGCGCCCCTCGCGCACCGCCTCCCCGAGGAGGTCCTCGATCGTGTTCAGGCGCTTCTCCGACATCCCGGCGGCGGCCGGCTCGGCCACGCTCAGGGTGTGGAGCGTGGCGCCCGACGCCGCCGCGGGGAGCACGAGGAGGCCGAGGAGCGTCAGGAGCGCCGGACCCGGCATCGGGCGAGCGGATCTAGACCACGGCCAGAGCATCGCGCATCCGACGGAGCGCCTCTCGCAGGCGGTCTTCGCTTGCCGCGTAGGAGAGGCGCAGGTATCCTTCCCCGTTTTCGCCGAAGGCGGTCCCGGGGAGGAGGGCCACGCCCGCCTCGTTCAGGAGGAAGTCCGCGACGGCCCGGACGGGCCGGCCGAGGGCGGAGACATTCGGGAACGCGTAGAAGGCGCCGCGGGGGTGGAGGCACCGCACCCCCGGGATCGCGTTCAAGCCGGCCACCACCAGGTCCCGTCGGCGCCGGAAGGCAGTCACCATCGCCTCGACCGGCCCCTGGTCCCCCGTCAGGGCGGCGATGCCGGCCCGCTGGGTGAAGGTGGCGGTACAGGAGTTGGAGTTGACCATGAGTTTGGCCATCGCCTCCGCCCAGGGCCGGGGCATCACACCGAACCCGAGGCGCCACCCGGTCATGGCGTAACTCTTCGAGAAGCCATCCAGGAGGATCACCCGCTCCTTCACGCCGGGGAGGCTCAGGATGCTCCGATGTTCCCCCTCGTAGAGGAACCGGTGGTAGATTTCGTCGGCAAGGATCGGGGTCCCGGTGCGGCCCGTGATCTCGGCGATGGCCGTGAGATCCTTCGAGTCGAGAACGCCCCCGGTCGGGTTCTGGGGCGAATTGAGAATCAGCAGGGCGGTGCGGGGACTGACGGCGGCATCCAGCGCCTCCAGGTCGAAGGCGAAGCCGCGCCCCTCGCGCAGCGGCACCGGGACCGGCCGCCCGCCGGCGAAGGCGGCCACCGACCGGTAGATCGGGAAGCCGGGATCCGGGTAGATGACCTCCCGCCCGGGCTCGACCAGGGCGAGGGCGGCGAAGAACATGATCGGCTTCGCCCCGGGAGTCACCACCACCTCTTCGGGATGAACCGGGACCCGGCACCGGGCCGCGACCTTCTCCGCGATGACCTCCCGCAGTTCGGGCAGGCCGGCGGGCGGGCCGTAGCGCGTGTGCCCCTCCTCGAGCGCCCGCACCGCCGCCTCCCGGATGAACGCCGGCGTGGGGAAGTCGGGCTCGCCGATCTCGAGGTGAACGACGTCCCGGCCCCCCTTCTCCAGGGCCCGGGCCTTGACCAGGACGTCGAAGGCCCCCTCGCTCTCGAGGAGCCCCATGCGGGCGGCGAGCGCCACCGCGGCGCCCGGCGGCGATGCCGTCACGGGCGCGCCCTCCCTACCGCTGCGGCAATCCCGGCCGCCTCGAGGAGCATCCGCGCCGCCACCGCCGCCCCGATCGGCTCCAGCCGCTCCCCGGGGAGCGGCGCGCCGATCACCGTCCGGAGGGCGGGCTCCCAGCGCCCGGCGAGCAGATCGTCGTTCGAAATGAAGGTCGCCGCGGTGTAGCGGTGCAGGCCCTCCACCAGCGGCCCGTATTCCGCGAACTCCCCCCGTGAGGTATAGACGACGGGGATCCGGTGGGCCAGGCACTCCGACACGATCCCGTAGCCCGGCTTCGTGATCACCGCGTCCGCCGCCGCCACCAGCTCGTCGTGGCGAAGGAGCGTCTGCGGGATGCCCAGGACATTGGGCGGAGCTCCGACGACCTCACGGCTGACGGCGAAGCGGTACCCGGTCAGGGCCCCGAGGCGGCCGAAGTCAATCCCGTACAGGTCGAAGCCCCCGAACGAGAGGACGACGAGCGGCTCCTCCTCGGAGAGGCCGAGGGCAGCCCGCACGGCCGGACGGTCCCGGGGGATGCGCCGGGCGATCAGCGGGATGTCCCGGACGACGGGGAAGGCGCTCAGGTCCCCGTGGAGCGGCAGGCGCAGGAGCAGCGCGGCCCGCGCGTACTCCTCCCGGATCTGGCGGAGGAGTGGCGCGAAGCCAGGTTCCTCCTCCACGTACGCGGCGTAGATCCAGTCCCAGGAGAAATTGGTGATCGCGATTCCCGGCACCCCCGCGGCGGCAGCCGCCTCGAAGGCGAGCGGCGGGATGTCCCCCACGACGAGGACCGCCCCGACCTCTTGAAGCCAACGGGCCTCGCCCGTCACCCGGTCGGGACGCTCGGCCAGAAAGGCGGAGTAGGCAAGCAGTGAGGCCCTCTTGTCCAGGCGGAGCGAGTCGTGCTGGACCGTCCCCACGTCCACGGCCCCCGGCGCCACCGTCACGTCCTCCCCCAGGTGCGCCGCGAAGAAGGCGCGCGGCGCCGAGGTCCGGGCAAACAGCCGCAGCGCTGGCCCGGCCTCCCGGAGGGCCTGCATGACGGCGATCATCCGGGTGGCGTGGCCAAGCCCGTGGCCCGTGATGTAAAAGACGACGGCGGGCGCACTCATGACGGGGCGTGCTGGGGGAAGACGCGCCGGACGGCCTCCGCGGCACTTCCCGCCAGAAGCGACGGGATGAGCGCGGGCGCATAGGCCCGGCTGGCGGCGAAGGTCACGAGGCCGGCGGCGAGGGGCTCCCCCGCCTCCGTCAGCAGGTAGCCGGGGGCGACCCAGGTGCGCCCCTTCCGGCCGGCAGGGACCACCGCCCCCCGCGTCCCCCAGAGGACGACCCGGCTCGCGTTCGACGCCCGCCCCTGCACCGTGATCTCGAGCCGGGTGCTCACCCCCACCTCCTCAGCGCGCAAGGCCCCGAGCCACCAGCCGATCTCGTCCAGGGCGATGTGGGGGAACCCCCGGAAGAACCGGCCGTCCGCTCCCCGGTATGGGGCGCGGGGCTCGTACACCTTCCAGACGTAGGTGGCATCATGGTCGAACCGGAGTTGAAGCCCGAGGGGGTTCCTGCTCCCGCAGGCGAGGCACCACTCAAGCCCCGGCACCTGATGGGCCTCACTCCTCCGGGCGCGCCAGCCGGAGAGATCCTCCGCCGCGGGGAGGCGGATGGGCTCCCCCGGGCGGTACTCCCCCTCGACGAGCGGGGCATCGGGGGGCCCCAGCCGGACGGCCACCCGCCACGCCGGCCCTCCGGCCTCGAGCGTGCCAGCCACAGCGACCGGAACGCCGAGGGGAAGGGGCTTCCGGATGCCCGTGGTCGTCGTGAGAGGGGTCCCCTCCGGGTGCGCCACTCCGGCCATCGCCAGGAGCCGTCCTGCCGCCTCGGCGACGGCAGCCGCGATGGCCCCGCCGTGGCCGGTGCCGGGAAAGCCGCTCTGCAACTCCGGCCGGAAGGTCAGCGTCCCCTCGAGGCGCGCCACGTCGCCGGGAACAGGCCGCAGGGCGAGGGCCTCCCGGAAGACCTCCTCCAGCGTCACCGGCCTCTCCCCCAGGCCACACGGGAAGCGGGGAGCAGTACTCCCAGGTCCCGCGCCGGAATCTAGCACAGGGCGGCGCGGTTGCCCACGGGTTCCAGTCGCCTCTCCGGCTCCGGCGTCACTTTTGCCGCAGCAGGGTGAGGAGCATCCGCAGGGTCCCCCACAGCGCCGCCAGCATCCCGGCCACCGTGAGCGAGAACGTCAGGGCGGGGGCGAGGCGGCTCGCCCCGAGCGCGAGGCCCCCCAGGATGAGCAGGAGGCCCAGGAGCGTGATCCCGATGGGGCCGCTCATGGCACCCTCGCCGGACCCGGGACAGGAGGCCCGCCTCCTGCCGCGTCGCCCGCGGGAGGGACCGGGGGCCCCTCAGGGCCGATGGAGCATCTCGTTAATTTTCAGGAGGATCTCGGTGGCGGTCTCCTTGTCCCCCTGTAGATAGAGGTTCCCGCGCTGGGCGTCCACCCGGACCTTGACGCCGGTGGGGCTGACCCGGTCCGTCTGGATCACGATCTTCCTGCCCCGGGCGTAGGTCGTCATTTCCAGACTCTCCTCGCTGATGCCGACCTTTCGCCGCTCCTCCCGCGCGAGGGGCGTCATCTCCAGAGCCTCCAGGGCCTGGCGGGTGGCTCCCTCCACCCGGGCGAAGTCCAGCTCAAAGGTCTTCTCCGCCTGGTTCACCTGCAGGGCCGCGCAGGCTCCCAGGAGCGCCGCTCCGAAGACCAGGCCAACGCATGCCCCGGCCGACTGCACCCTCCGTCGTGTCATCACTCGCGTTTCCTCCCCCGGCACCATCCTCGCCGGTTCCGGCCGCCATCCGGGGGCGCCGGGACCTCACGGCCCTCACACCACGCGGAGCCGTTCGTCCCGGTCCCCGACCTCCCTCGCGCCTCCCTCCCGCGCCTCTCTGCTAGAGGGGGAGAGCCCGGTCCAGGGCCCGGTACTGGATCGCCTCGGCGAGGTGGGCCGGCGCGATGGCCTCCGCCCCGTCCAGGTCGGCGATGGTGCGGGCGACCTTGAGCACTCGGTCGTAGGCCCGGGCGGAGAGCGAAAGCCGACTCACCGTCTGCTCGAGCAGGCGGACCCCATGGCGATCCAGGGGGCAGTGCCGGCGGATCCGCCGGCCGCTCATGTGGGCGTTGCAGGTGATCTTCGTCCGGGCAAACCGCTGCGCCTGGCGCTGCCGAGCGTCGGCCACCCGCTTCCGGATGGCCGAGGATGGCTCCGCCTCCGATACGGCGAAAAGGTCCGGTGCCGGGACCGGCGGGACCTCCACGTGCAGGTCAATCCGGTCCAGCAGCGGGCCGGAGATCTTGGCGCGGTAGCGGTGAATCTCGCCGGATGAGCAGCGGCAGGGCTTCCGGGGGTCCGTCAGGTGGCCGCAGGGACAGGGGTTCATGGCGGCGACGAGCGTGAAGCGGGCGGGAAAGGTGAGCGCCGAGGCGCTGCGGGCGATCGCGACGACACCCTCCTCCAGCGGCTGCCGGAGCGCCTCCAGGGCGTTGCGCTTGAACTCGGGCAGTTCGTCCAGGAACAGGACCCCGTTGTGCGCCAGGCTGACTTCCCCGGGCCGCGGGATCGAGCCGCCGCCGATGAGACCCGCATCGGAGATGGTGTGGTGCGGGGCGCGGAACGGCCGCCTCCGGAGGAGCGCCTCCCCCTCCCGCAGGAGGCCGCACACGCTGTGGATCTTGGTGGTGGAGATCGCCTCCTCCGGGCTCAGCGGCGGGAGGATGCCCGGGAGGCGCTGCGCCAGCATCGTCTTGCCGGCCCCCGGCGGGCCGATCAGCAGGACGTTGTGCCCGCCCGCCGCGGCGACCTCCAGCGCCCGCTTCGCGTACTCCTGCCCCCGCACCTCGGCGAAGTCGTCCCCTTGGGGATCGGGCCCGGCCGCGACCGACGCGGGATCCACGGCAGCCGGAGCCAGGGGGAGGCTGCCCCGGAGGAACCCCACGACCTGGGGCAGATTCCGGACGCCGAAGACCTTCACCCCCCCGACCACCGCGGCCTCGGCCGCATTGGCCTCGGGGAGCAGCAGCCCCTCGAGCCCGTTCTCGGCCGCCACCACCGCGACGGGAAGGCTGCCCCGGATGGGGCGGACCGCGCCGTCCAGGGCGAGTTCCCCGAGCAGGAGGAAGCGACGGAGGGGATCCGAAGGCACCACCCCCGAGGCGGCCAGGATCCCGATCGCGATGGGGAGGTCGAAGGCGGCGCCTTCCTTCCGGACGTCGGCGGGGGCCAGGTTCACCGTGATTCTGCGCGCGGGGAACTCGAACCCGGTGTTCGTGAGGGCGGCCTTGACCCGGTCCTTCGCCTCCCGGACTGCCACGTCCGGGAGGCCCACGGTGGCGAAGGAGGGGAGCCCGGGTGCGAGGTCCACCTCCACCTCCACCACGTAGGCATCAATGCCGAGCAGCGCTCCGGTGAGAACCTTGGCCAGCACGGTCGCGCCCCCCGGGCCCGCCCCCTAGTGCCGGTCCAACTGACGTCGCCTCACGTCGTTCTCCGACCACCCTTCGGGTGGTGCCCGCGGCGGTCCTCAACGTACC
>CAZRDA010000063.1:0-7966 GCA_964598715.1 uncultured bacterium
GGAGGCGATCCGGCAGGTGGCGGGGGAGGGGAGGCGGGCGTACGTGACCACCTATGCCGCCCCCCGCAACTCCTTCCTGGATCAGATCCGGAGGGCTCTGGAGGTGGCAGCGCGAGCGGGGGCGGATGCGGTCGAGGTCCACAACCTGGGGGTCCTCCGGATCTGCCGGACCGAGTTCCCGGATCTGAGGGTCTTCGTCGGCAGCTTCGCCAACGTCTATACGGATGCGGGAACGCAGGTCCTCCTGGACCTCGGGGCGAGGCGGATCACGCCCAACTGCGAACTGAGCCTGGAGGAGATCGGGATTCTGGCCAAGAACACCGGGGCCGAGATCGAGCTCCTCGTCCACGGCAAGATGCCCCTGGGGATCTCGGACTACTGCTTCCTCCTCGAGCACGAGAAGGCCTGGGGGATCCCGTGCCCTTCCCTCTGCCAGCAGGACCTGTTCCTGCGGCAGGGGGAGTGGGCCATGAAGTCGGTGGGCAAGGGGGTATTAAGCGGCCGGGATGTCTGCATGCTGGAGCACCTGCCGGCCCTCTGGGCCGCGGGCTACCGGACCTTTCGCCTGATGGCCCTCTCGGAGCGGCCGGCCTACCGGGCCGAGGTGGGGGCCGTCTACCGGGCGGCTCTCACCGCGGCGGCCGCGGGGGCGGCGACCCTTCCGGAGGCCTGGTGGGAGCCCGTCAGGCGGCACAGCCGGCTTGGGCTCTGCAACGGCTTCTACTTCGGACAATCGGGCCAGGTGTACGTCCCGGCCCGCCAAGAGGTGCGTGCATGAGGGAGCGGCGGTGGGAGGGGGAGCTGCTCGCCCCGGGCGGCAGCGTCGCCATGGTGGAGGCGGCCGTGGCGAACGGGGCCGACGCCATCTACGTGGGGCCACGGGGCTGGAGCAGGCGGCGGGACGCCTATGAGCTTGAGGATGAGGAGCTCCGCCGCTGTGTCGAGGTCGCCCATGCGGGGGGCGCGAAACTCCGGGCCGCCTTCAACACGAACCCCCAAAGCAGCGAGGTCCCGGCTCTCCTCCGGAAGGTGGAGCGGCTCTCCCGAATGGGCATTGACGGGGTCATCATGACGGACGTGGGGTGCATCGCGGACGTCTCCCGCCGCTTCCCCGCTCTCACGATCCACGCCAGCATCGGGGCCAACATCCTCAATAACGAGGACATTCGCTTCTACCGGGAGATCGGGGTCAGCCAGGTGGTCGCCGACACCAAACTCACCCTCCGCGAACTCGCCTCCCGAAAGCACGACCTTCAGGTGGGGATCGAGATCCTGATCCACGCCAACAAGTGCTACACCTACCTGGGGAAGTGCTGGATGTCCCCCTATCACCGGCTGGAGCGGACGGTGGACGAGTTCGGGAAGGATCTCTTCCGGGGGAGCCCGAACCGGGGGGGCCTGGACTACCGGGTCTGCCTGGAGGCCTGGAGGCTCTACAGCGGGGACACGGAGTGGGAGGAGCAGGTCGCCCTGAAGAACGACGCGTTCTTCCTGGTGGACGACATCCCGAGACTGCTGGATCTGGGGGTGCACTGCCTGAAGATCCAGGGGCGCGAGTACCCGATCCCTCTGGTGGGCGGGATGGTCCGCTTCTACCGGGAGATGATTGACGGCTACATTGCCGACCGGGCGAGTTTCTCGCTGCCCGCGTGGAAGGCCCGCCTCGCCGATCTCCGGACGGAACGGGACCGGGAGCGGACACAGGGCACCGCGTCCCTCCTCCAGGAGGGCCGCCTGCCGGTCCTCACGGCTCCGGGCGGCTGCGGCCGGTAAGGGGCCGCTCCGGCCGATCGCCGCAACCGGTCCAGGTCTCTCCCAGGCGCTCATGAACAACCGCTGCCGGAAGTGTGGCGCCGAGGCCGCGGGATCCGGCCCGGTGGAAGCCTTCGAGCGCATCCGCCTGGCCGACGACCCGGCGGACCCGAACTGCGGCCACTTCTACGTGGAGACGATTTACGTCCTGCAGTGCCCTGCCTGCCGCCACCGCCAGGAACATCCCCACCGCGCCGTCCCCTACGTGACCCTCCGCCAGGCTCAAAAGGAACTGGAGAGCCTCGAACTGGGGAAGGGGTGAGGCGAGCGGCGCCACCCGCGGCTCGGCGGCAATCCTCGGCGCAATTCGTTGGACCGGCGCTAATACAAACGACATAAATCGTGTGACACAGAGTCCGGGTGGCGCCGGATGCCGCCCCAGGGCCCCCGTAGCGGAGGGGGGGCCCATCGGCCTTGGGCCGAGGGGGGGAACCACGGGAGGGTTCCCTCCGGGGGCCGGGGGCCAGGGCGGCGCCGGCGACAGGACCCGGACTTTGTCACTTTCGTTCTGTCGTGTGTATTAGTCGAGGGAGAGGCCGTCGCCGGTCCGCGCGACGACAGGCCGGCCCGCCCTGGCCCCCGTCCCGGGGACAGCCGCCTCGGATGTGGCCGCGTTCAGGGCGTCAATGAGGCGGCGCAGCCGGCCGAAGTCCCGCCGATTGAACCGGAGGGTCAGCCGGGGGAGGTCGGCGAGTTCGGGCTCGTTCGTCTCGTCCGGGTGCGGGCCCGTCCGCTCGATGCGTCCATCCACCAGGATGTCGGCGAACTCGGCGTTCACGCGAGCGAGCGCTCCGTCGGGTAGCGGGTACAGGTGCCGGATGATGAGGCGTCCATCGCGGACGGTGCGGGCGGAGTGGTAGTTCCGGTAGAAGCCCGCCACCTCCTCCACCGCCTCCTCGACCCGGTCGGTAATCCGGTACAGGTCCACATCCTGCGGGGAGATCATCCCGCGATCGAGCATCTGCCGCCGGAGGAACCCTTCCCACTCCCGCCAGTAAGCGCCGCCCGGAGCCTCCACGAGGACGATCGGGAGGGGCTGGCTCTTTCCGGTCTGGGCGAGCGTCAGGATCTCGAAGGCCTCATCCAGCGTTCCGAACCCCCCCGGGAAAAGGGCGATGGCGTCTGTCTCCTTGGCGAAGATAAGCTTGCGGGAGAAGAAATACTTGAAGGAGATGAGCTTCTCGTCCCCCTCGATGATCCGGTTCGGCCGCTGCTCGAAGGGGAGCCGGATGTTGACGCCGAAGGAGTGCTCCCGGCCGGCCCCCTCCTGCCCCGCTTTCATGATCCCGTCGCCGGCCCCCGTGATCACCATGAAGCCTTGCTCGCCCACCGCGTGCGCGAAGGCCCGGGCCTGGCGGTACTCGGGGCTCTCTTCCTCGAGGCGGGAGGAGCCAAAGATCGTGACCTTCCGGATGTGCCGGTAGGGGGCGAAGACCTTGAAGGCGTAGCGCATCTCCTTCAGGGCCGAATTGATGATCTTCAGATCGCCCCGGTCGGTCTTATCCTCCACCAGCTTCAGCGTGGTGCTAATGATGTCCCGGATCAGGTCGGCGTCGGGCGAGCCGCCCCGGTCCAGGATCAGGCGAAGGATCGCCTCCTCCGTGGCCACCTGGCCAGCGCTGAACGGCTTGGTCATCCCGGTCAACTCTCCTTCGGGAAGCCACGACCCCGCAGGGGCTCTCCCTGGCGGGGTCGCCGCAGGTATACCTGTATCATAGCAAGATGCGTACCATGCCACGGGGCTTGGGAGGGACCTGGCTTCACGAGCCCCCGGGCTCCCTCTCCCGGTTCTCCACCTGCGCGTCCCGCTCGAGGGACATCCGCCGGCGAATCCGGCGGAAGGTCAGCATGTCGCGCTTCAGGTCCGGGTTGCCCATCCTCTTGTCCAGGGAGATGACTTCTTCCAGCAGGCTCAGGGCCTTCCGGAATTCTCCCTTCTCCTCGTGGACGATGGCGAGGTTGTGCATGAGCACCGTCACGTGGAGGAGGTGATCCCGCTCGCGCGCGATCCGAATTGCGCGCTCGTACGCCTCCTTCGCTCCGTCGAGGTCACCCATCTCCTTGCGGAGGAGCCCGAGGCTGTTCAGGATCGCCGCGCATCCCAGGGCATCCCCTAGCCCCTCGTGAAGAGCCGCGCTCTTTTCGTACGATTCCACGGCCTCCCGCCACTCCCCCTTCCCCTGGTGCACGCGCCCCAGGTTGCCCAGCGTGATGGAGAGCCCCCGGCGGTCCCCGATGGCTTCCTGGATGGCCCGACTTCGGCCGTAGGCGTCCAGGGCCTCCGCCCATTGCTCCTGTTTGGCCCACAGGGTGCCGATGTTGTTCCAGGTCAGGGCCAGCCCCGCCCGATCTCCGAGTTCCTCCTTGATCGTCGCGCTCTGCTGGTAGCACCGGAGGGACTGCTCCCAATCGCGCCTCCCCTCGTAGGCGTTCCCCAGCTTTCCCAGGGTCGCGCCGAGCCCGGCCCGGTCTGCGAGTTCCTCCTGGAGGCGCCGGGCGCGATCCAGGGACTCCAGCGCCCGGTCCCAGGCGCCCTGCAGGTACAGGAGGTGCCCCATCAGGCCACAGACGGAGGCCTCGCCCGGTTTGTCCCCGAGGTCGTTGAAGACCTTGAGGCTCTCCTCGAAGAACAGGAGGGCATCCCGGTTCTTCCCCTGGGTCTGGTAAGAGGTGCCGAGCTTGGCGAGGCCCCAGGCCACGCCCGAGGCATCCCCCGCGCCCTTCGCTCGCTCCACCTCCTCGAGGAGCCTGGGGACCATCCCCGGTTCCCCCCCGGATTGTCGCTCTTCCCTCCCCATGTGTGCTCCCCTATTTGCCGTCGGTCTGCGGCCTCTTGAAGATCATGAGGGCGCCCACCGTCCCGTAGGCGTAGCCGTCCTTGTTGGGGGCGATCAGGGGGACGGCCGAGACCATCTCCCAACCCTCCTGCCCCACCTCGTTCAGCCACTCCAGCCCGCTGATCAACCCCTCGCTCGATTCCTTGAACATCACCATTCGGTCATGATACTGCCAGCGCATCGTTCGGATCCTCCGTTGATGGGGTTCTGGATGCGGAGCGCTTACGCCCCGGGCTCCGGATAGAGGAGGCTCTCCGGCAGACCCAGGGCAGCCGCGATGGCTTTCCGGAGGTCCAGGAGGCGGGCCTGCCGGTCCTCCGGCCCCCCCCCCTCGACCTCGAGCATGCGCACGGTCACGACCCGGTTCAGTTCCCTCAGCCGTTCCCGCTCAGCGGGGGGGCTGAACGTTGCCAGGATGCTCTCCTGCAGCGCCTGGTAGAACGGGTCATTCAGGAAGCCGATCTGCGTGGTCGGATCGTGGAGCATCTGATACTCATGGCTCATGAAGATCCGGCTGATGTGCCGGGCCGTCTGGGTGAGATCCATGGCGGCATTGTCTTCGGAGAGCAGCCGGTGCTTCTCCCCCTCAGGCAGGAGGGTCCAGACGTCCGGGGAAACGTTCCGCTGGGTCACCATCCGGCCTGACCGGTAGCGGTCCGTAAAACTCAGGGTGGTCCGGCCCCCGAGCTTCTCGCCGAGGGTCTTCACGAGGTCCTTCAGCCCCTCCTCGGGGACCTGGGAGAAGGATGGGTAGCGATCGCGGAGGGGGGAGAGCTCGCGGCGCATCTCCTCCAGGCTCATGAGGTCGGTGAGGACCCTGACCGAGAACTGGAGGTGCGTCCGGGACATCCCTTCCGTGTCCACGGGGGCCGCCTGTTCCGGCGCCGGCCCTTCGCCACGGCGGATCGGCTCCATCGCGCCCTCGAAGAGACGTTCCAGCGGCTGGTCATAGGCGATGGCGCGGGCGATCTCCTCCCGGATGGCCCGCAGGATCCCCTCCCGGGCCTGCTCCGGCGCCTTCTCCAGGTCCCGGGTCATGGGCAGGAGCTTCCCCTTGAGCGCCTGGAGACCCTCGGGGGGGACCAGGGCCAGGGCGTCCTGAGCCTCGAAGTAGGCGGGGAACTCGATGGCCGCCAGGGGCAGGCTGGGGTCGCGGTACAGGTCGTAGGTCTGACAGAACAGGAGCCGGGCCACCTCCCGCCGGAGTTGGGAGAGCGTGTGGGCCTCCTCCTCCGTGGCCAACAGGTCCCACTTCTCCGCGCAGGACAGGTTCTGGAGTTCCTCCTCCGTCAGGGAGTTCAGGCCTGACCCTTCGACCTGGGCCTTGAAGTCCAGGTCCGCGAGCGCCAGTTGGGTGTACTGGGGGATGAGGGAGGCGACGGAGGCGCGCATCTTTTCGACGGGGAGGTTTTCGCTGTACCTGCCGAGGCAGAGGCGTTGGCCGGCCTCATCGAGGCAGTCGGCGAAGAGGCGCACGGTCCATCGGAGTTGCTCTTCGGACATCTCCCCGATCTGGGAGAGGAGTTCCTCCTCCCGAGACCGGATGTATCGGCGCATCTGTTCGATCCGGGGCCCCTTATCCATCCCGCGTCTCCTGCCCCTCAACCGCCCTGAGCAGCCCCGCCAGGATGCCCGCCCGCTGATCTGCCCGGATGCTCCAGAAGGCGTTTACCGGGATCTCGTCCTCGCTGTCCATCAGTTCGCCGATATTCACCGGGTGCGGCCCCGTCGCCGGCTGGCCCAGGAAGGCCGAGAAGTAGTCAATGAGGCCGAAGGACTCGCCCCGGAGGGAGTGGACGTCCGCCGTCCCAAAGTCGGGTCCGATCAAGAGAAAGAAGTCCACCTCCTCCTGGCTTCCCTCCCGGGATGCCCGTCCTTCCAGCAGGAGCCCCCGGTATCCATCCTGCTTTCTCACGAGGCGGAATCGCCAGGGGTGCACGCCCTTCCCCTCAGAGACTCCAGGGACACCAGGCACCCCACCCGAACGCCTGGTACTCATCCTCCCCCATCCAGTCCGCAAGGTGGGCGCGATGCTCGGCGAGGCACCGGAACTCCTGGTCGAATTCCAGGACCACGATGTCCCGGTTTTCCAGGTCGCCGTACCGGATGGCATAGCGGTTCTCGGGCAGAACACTGGCGTCAATGGGCCGGATGTCCTCGAAATCGTGGCCCATGATCCGGAGGATCTGGTAGAGGTCGTGGGACCTCCCGTTGATCGTCAGCTCGAAGCGGCCCGTCCCGAGTTCCCCGTACCGCTTCTCCATCGTCTCTCTGTTAATCATCGGGCGCTACCCCTTTCCCAGGATCACCGGCCAAGACCGGCGGCTGTCCGTGCACGATCCGCCTCAGTGGGCTGCGGCGCGGGCCTGGCGGGCGATGACCTCCAGGATGGCGTGGAACGTCATCTCGGCCACGGGGATGTATTGTGCCCCCATCGCCGCGGCAATCTCCCGGGCCCGGCCCGGGGAGGTATAGGCCAGTGAGCGCGTGTAGCCCGCCTCGCTGTCCAGGACCACGGAGGGGATGCCGCGGTGGCGGGCCATCCGTCCGAGGAGCATCGCCTCCTCCATCGGATCCAGGTCGCTGATGGAGACGTTCGGCATCCCGTCGGTGATCAGGATCAGGAGCGGCATCACGTCCCGGTTCTTCCGCCGCTCACTCTCCAGCAGGTCCACCGCCGCGACCAACCCGGCCGAGAGGGGGGTCGTGCCTCCCAGCAGGATCCCCTCGAAGGCCCGCTTGGCCTTCTCCACGCTGCTGGTGGGACGGAGGATGATCTCGGCGAAGGCCTCCCGGAAGGTCACCAGCCCCACCCGGTCCCGCCGCTGGTAGGCGTCCACCAGGAGCGAGAGGATGGCCCCCTGCGTGGCCATCATCCGCTGCTGGGTCCCCATCGAGGAGGAGGCGTCCACCAGGAAGAGGAGGACGTTCCCGGCCTTCCGCTCCCGGACCTTGGCCTGAAGGTCGGCCCGGGTGATGTTGACCCGCGTCCTCCCGCGCGGCCGCTCGCGCTGGTGGGGAGCGGCTGCCCGGAGCGTGGCGTCCAACGCCAGGTCCCGGTACTCCCCGGTGGGCCGGCTCCGGACATACCGCCCGCGGGTGTGCTCCGTCCGGGTCTTGCTGCGCCTTCCCGAGAGATTCCGCCTCAGCCGGCTGCGGGCCGAGATGAGGCGCGGCGGCCGTAGCCCCTGCAACTCGCGCAGCAGGAGCGCCTCGTCGAAGGCCAGGCGCGTCTCCCAGGGCATATCACTGTTGTGCGGGCAGTTGTCCTGGTCGCAATCACACCCGCCGCCCCCCCCCCCACCCCCCCCCCCCCC
>CAZRDA010000064.1:0-7958 GCA_964598715.1 uncultured bacterium
GTGACCTACCTGGCAACCACCTTCGGCGTGGTCCCCCGCGAGGGGGAGACCGTGGTCTCCCAGATTGCCCGGGCTATCTTCGGTCGGACGGCCCCGTACTTTCTGGTCCAGGCCTCCACGGCGCTGATCCTCCTCTTGGCGGCCAACACCTCCTTCGCGGGCTTTCCCCGCCTGGCCTCGGTCCTGGCTCAGGATCGCTTCCTTCCCCGTCAGTTGGCCAACAAGGGGGATCGGCTTGTCTACAGTAATGGGATCGTGATCCTCGGGGGAGTGGCGATCCTGCTGGTGGCCGTCTTCCGGGCCGACACCCATGCGCTGATTCCCCTCTATGCCCTCGGCGTCTTCCTCTCCTTCACCCTCTCCCAGGCCGGGATGGTCCGGCGGTGGCTCAGGCGGCGGCGGCCGGGCTGGCAGCGGGGGGTGCTGATCAATGGAGTGGGAGCGGCCACGACGGGCCTCGTCCTCGGGATCATCGCCGGGACGAAGTTCCTCCAGGGGGCCTGGATCGTCGTTCTCCTCATCCCCTGTTTCATCCTCCTCTTCGGGAAGATCCGGCGCCATTACCTCCATGTGGCCTCCCAACTGTCGCTGGAGGGCTTCCGGGAGGAGCCGCCGAGCGGCCACACGGTCCTGGTGCTTGTCGGCGGGATCCACCGGGGCGTGGTGACGGCCCTGCACTACGCCAAGGCGATCTCCAGTGACGTGGAGGGAGTCACCGTCAGCCTGGATGCCGCCGCCACCGAGCGCATACTGGCACAGTGGAAGGAGTACGCGCCCACGGTCCCTCTCGTCGTCCTGGACTCTCCGTATCGGTCCGTGGTGGAGCCCATCCGGGAGTACCTGGAGAAGGTCAAGGCGCGCTCCGCCCGGCACCTGGTCACCGTGGTCCTGCCGGAGTTCGTCCCCGCCCACTGGTGGGAGCACCTGCTGCACAATCAGACTGCCCTGGCGCTCAAGGCCCTCCTCCTCTTCAGCAAGAGGACGGTGGTCACCAGCGTGCCCCATCACCTGGCCCGGTAGGGCCGGCGCCCGAGCGATGGGACTCACAGGGCCTCCGCAGCGGGGCGGCGCACGTCCTGCCCTTGGCAGAGAGCATGGAATGGAAGTTGCACCTGGCGGGCCTACCCGGACGAATCACACGGTCGGCGGACGTTCGGGGCAGATGGGGGTTGGCTACCCGCGCCGCCGGCTCGTTACCAATTCGGGCGGTGAACCCAACAGCCCCTTGGAGCGTAAGGCTGGCAAGCCCGGCCGCAACGCGCTGGGCCGGGCGCCGGGGGGAGGTTCGCGGTGGGCAAACGGGTCCTCCTGGCTGATGATGATCCAAACTTCGGAAAGTTGGTCCGCGAACTGCTCGAGCGGCATGGCTACGCGGTCACCGTCGTGACCAGCGGGACGGCATGCCTGGAGACCGCTCGGCGTGAGGCTCCCGACCTGATCGTTCTGGATATCATGATGCCTGGGTTGGATGGCTATGACGTCTGCCAGGAGCTCGGCAAGGACGCGGGATTAAAGATGATCCCCATCGTGATTGTGACGGCCATGGAAGATCCAAAGTTAAACCAGCGTGCCTTCGCGGCCGGAGCGAAAATCTGCATGACCAAGCCGCTCCGGCCGGATAAGTTCCTCCACGCGGTGCAGATGGCCCTCCTGAGCGCCCCACGGCAGCCGCCCAAGGCCGAAAAAAAAGGCTGAGTCGCACCGAACGCCTTGCCCCTGGAATCCCCCGGGTGCTTTCCCCGAGCGGCCTCGGTAGCCTCTGTGCAGTAGACCCTCTACCACCCGTCGAATGGCGGGTTAGGCCCTGGCATCCCAGCCTCTACCAGGACCTTCTGCTCCGTCCGCCTCCTGGTCGTTGCGCGCCTGAGGAGATCACGCTGACAACGACGCCAGCGCGCCAGGCTCTTCGGTGGCGCAGCTGAGGCGGGCGGGCTCCCTCCGGGCGCGAGGGGTACCGCCGCGGCCGGGGCTGGTGTATGATCCGAGGCGCGCAATCCGCCGAGGGCCGGGCGGAGGGCTCGCCCTGGCGCTGGAGGGGGGATGGGGCAGGAGCAGGTGCTCGGGACGGGGGCGGCCGCTCCGATCCGGCGACCGGCGCCCTGGTGGAAGTGGGCGCTGTCCGTTGGGCTCGCGGCCGGGCTGATCGCCCTGCTCGCCTTCGGTTTTACCCGGAGCCCGAAGGACATCCCCTCCCCCCTCGTCCGTCAGCCCGCCCCCGACTTCACTCTGGCGCTCCTGGACGGGGGCCATCTCACGCTTGGGGAGCTGCGGGGGAAGGTCGTCGTGCTGAACTTCTGGGCGTCCTGGTGCTACCCCGCGTGCTGGAACGAGGCCCCGCGTCTCCAGGCCGCCTGGGAGCGGTTCCGCGAGCGGGGGGTCGTCCTGGTAGGGATCGTCTACCAGGACCGTGAGCAGGGCGCGCGGGAGTTCATCCGGAAGCATGGGAAGACGTATCCGAACGGCATGGACCCGAGGAGCCGCATCGCCATTGACTACGGTGTCTACGGGGTTCCCGAGACCTTCTTCATTGACCGGGAGGGGCGGATCGCCCACAAGCACGTCGGGGAGATCGGGATAGAGGTTCTCGTCGCGCGGATCGAGGAGCTCCTTCTCGCCTCGGGCGACACCCCCGCCCGGACATCTCCGGGCACCCCCGGAACGTATTGATGGTCAGGGGATCTGCGCCCGGAGCCCGCGCATCCTTCCCAGCGTCCGCAGCATCTAGCACAACAGACGCCGGGGGCTGGGTTTCGATTCCTGGTGCCGGTGGTGGCGCGGGTGGACGACATCGAGCCGGAGGGACGCGGGGAGGGTTTGACACGGTCCCTCCCCGATCCTAGGATCCTAGCGACCTCTCATTGAGGGGCTCCACGGGTGTGGCGCCGGGCCGGCGGGGGAGCGGCGTATCGCGCGGAGGCTCGGATGCTGATTCGGCGGGCCCCCAATATAGCTTCCTCAGAGATCACGCCCTTCGACCTCTACCTGAACCGGCGATCGTTCCTGATCGGCGCGGCGGCGCTGGCGCTGGCCCCCTCCGGACCGGCCGCCGCCGCGGCGCCGGCCGGCCAGCCGCTGAAGGCGACCCGCAACGCAGCGTTCACGGTGGAGGACCCGGCGACCGCGATCGAGAGCGTCACCACCTACAACAACTTCTACGAATTCGGCGTGAACAAGGAAGACCCCGCGCGCTTCGCGCATCTGCTCCGGCCGCGTCCCTGGACCGTCGAGGTCAGCGGGCATGTGGCGCGCCCCAAGACCTACGACGTGGACGAGTTGATGCGGCTTTTCCCCCTGGAGGAGCGGGTTTACCATCTGCGCTGCGTCGAGGGCTGGTCCATGGTGATCCCGTGGAGCGGCTACCCGCTCGCCTCCCTGATCAAGCGGGTGGAACCGACGGGCAAGGCGAAGTTCGTGGAGTTCACCACCCTCCTCGACCCCGAGCAGTTCCCGGGGCAGCGGAGGGGCCTCTTGGGCTTCTCCTCGCTCGAGTGGCCCTACGTGGAGGGGCTGCGGCTGGATGAGGCGCTGCACCCGCTGACGCTCTTGACCTTCGGCCTGTACGGGCAGGTGCTGCCGAACCAGAACGGGGCCCCGGTCCGCGTCGTCGTGCCGTGGAAGTACGGGTTCAAGAGCGCGAAATCCATCGTGCGGATCCGCTTCGTGAGCGAGCAGCCCAAGACCGCCTGGGAGAAGGCGGCGCCGCACGAGTACGGCTTCTATTCCAACGTGAACCCCACCGTGGACCATCCGCGCTGGAGCCAGGCGACCGAGCGCCGCATTGGGGAGTTCCGGCGGCGCAAGACGTTGATGTTCAACGGGTACGCCGACCAAGTCGCTCCCCTCTACGCGGGAATGGATCTCCGAAAGCAGTTCTGAGCGCATGTCCCGACGGCAACGCCTCATCCTCAAGGCCGCCGTGTGGGGGGCCTGTCTCTTCCCGCTCGCGCTGCTCCTCTACCAGTTCCAGAACGACGATCTCGGCGCCAATCCCATTGACCACATCACCCGCACGCTGGGGGTCTGGACCCTCCGGATCCTGCTGGCGAGCCTCGCGATGACCCCCCTCCGCCTCCTCTTCGGGATCTCCTGGCCGATCACCCTGCGGCGGCTGCTGGGCCTGTTCGCCTTCTTTTACGTGTGCCTCCATTTCTCGGTCTGGATCGTGGTGGATCATTTCTTCGACTGGGAGCAACTCATCGCCGACATCCTGAAGCGGCCCTACATCACGGTCGGCGTCCTCGCGCTGACCCTGCTCGTCCCGCTCGCCGCGACCTCCACCGCCGGCATGGTGAAGCGCCTTGGGGCAGCCACCTGGAAGCGGCTGCACCGACTGGTCTACGTCGCCGCCGTGCTGGGTGTCCTGCACTTCCTGTGGCTCGCCAAGATAGGCCGCATTGATCCCTTTGTCTATGCCGGCGTCCTGGCCATCCTGCTGGGCATCCGCCTCTGGGATTGGGCCCGACGGGTCGCGAGGAAGCGCAGAGACGGCCTCTCGGCCCGCACGAAGATGGCCGCCCCCGGGCGTTCGCGCCCGGCGGGACGCCTGGAGCAGTCTTCCCCGATCCGTTGAGCCTGGGTCACTGAAGCCACGAGCCCTGCCCCGGAATTCCTCTTCCGGCGGAACCGGCCAGTCGCAGCGAGGGAGCCTTTCTGTCCGGCGGGTTTGACGCCGCCGGCCTCCACGCCTATACTGCGGGTATCGCGTTGGGGAGACGTTCTCGGTTCTCGGGTCACCGCCCGGCCTCGTGCGGCGGGACGCTCCTCGGATGGGAGAGGAGGGGGGATATGGCTACGGTGCAGGATGTTCCGGGGCAACTCTTTCTGAACGGGCAGTGGGTCGGGGCCAAGAGCGGGAAGACCTTCGACGTGACAAACCCTGCCACCGGAGAGACGGTGACGAAAGTTGCCGACGCCGGCGTCGAGGATGCCCGCCTGGCCATCCGCTCCGCGCATGAGGCTTTCAAGTCTTGGTCCCGTGTCTCGCCCGTCGAGCGGTCGCGGTATCTGGAGAAAGCCTTCAAACTGATGACCGAGCGGCGGGATGAACTGGCGCACCTGATCACCCTGGAGAACGGAAAACCGGTCGAGGAGGCGAAGAAGGAGGTCGGCTTTGCCACCGGGTACTTCGACTGGTTCGCCGGCGAGGCGAGGCGGGTCTATGGGGAGGTGATTCCCTCCAATGTGGCGACGCGACGGCTCTGGATGATCCGCCAGCCGGTCGGGGTCGTCGTGGCCATCACCCCCTGGAACTTCCCGGCCACCATGATCACCCGCAAGATCGCCCCCGCCCTGGCGGCGGGGTGTACCGTGGTGCTGAAACCAGCTGAACAGACCCCGCTCACCGCGCTGGCGATCGCCAAGATCTTCCAGGATGTGGGTCTGCCTCCCGGGGTGCTGAATGTCGTGACGACCCTCCACCCAGAGGAGATGGGCCGGGAGTTCCTGGCGAGTCCTCTGGTCCGCAAGGTGGCTTTTACCGGCTCGACCGAGGTCGGGAAACTCCTCATGCGCGGGGCGGCGGAAGGGCTCAAGCGGGTCTCCTTCGAATTGGGCGGCAATGCCCCCTTCGTGGTCTTCGAGGACGCCGACTTCGACGCCGCGGTGGAGGGCGGGGTGGGGATCAAGTATCTCCGGGTGGCCGGGCAGTCCTGCATCTGTGCGAACCGGATCTACGTGCAGCAGAGTATCGCCGACCGTTTCACTGAGGCGTTCGTCGCGAAAGTGAAGGCGATCAAGGTCGGCTCCGGCTTCGAACCGGGCGTGGTGGTGGGTCCCCTGATCAACCGGGCCACCTTGGACAAGGTCACTGGTCTGGTCGAGGCTGCCGTGAAGCAGGGGGCCAAGGTGGCGACGGGAGGTGGGCCGCTGACGGAGGGGGGATTCGCGAAGGGGTATTTCTACGCCCCCACGGTCCTCACGAACGTGAGCGAAGAGATGCGGGTCTGTCGTGAAGAGATCTTCGGGCCGGTGGCCCCCATTCTCACCTTCCGGACCGAAGAGGAGGTCGTCGAGCGGGCCAACAATACCACCTACGGGCTGGCCGCCTACGTCTTCACCAGGGATACGGGCCGGCTGTTCCGGGTGGCGGAGGCATTGGAATACGGGTTAGTGGGGGTCAACGATGCGGCCGGTTACACCCACGAGACTCCCTTTGGCGGGTTCAAGGAATCGGGCCTGGGCCGTGAGGGGGGAAAGGAAGGCATTGACGAGTACACCGAGGTGAAGTCCATCGTCCTCAATCTCCCCAAGTAAGCACAACCCGTCCGGGGTCTGCAAGGGCCAGCGCCAAAGCGCTGGCCCTTTCTCATTGGGGTTGCCAGGCCTGGCTCCGACCGTCCTGGGCGCTCGCGTCAGCGCGGGCATTCCCCGATGGGACCATCGGAATATCTGAAGCACGTCGTGGATTCGACGATGCCTATGCAGATCGTTTTTCTCGGCCCGTCAGCGGGGCGATGATCGTAGAGCTCCCACTCGATCCCGATGCAATTGCAGGTCTTATAGGGCGCCGCCATCGCGCCGCCGGATGCGCACTCCCGGAGGAGAAGGAAGCCGGACATCACCAAGGCCGCGAGGATGAGGAGCGTGTTCCGGAACACCTTGGATCGCATGCGTCACCTCAGCATGGGACCGTCCATGTGCCCGGGCAGGGAGATCCCGTCCGCATGCCCTCCCGAATCTCAGACGTTAGACCGCCAGCCAGGGAATGAGTTCCCGTGGTCCGCCCCTGGGGGCTTGGCGCCAGGAAGCGGGGCCGAGCCGGCGGGCCGCTCCATTGCGTCGCGGGAGGCTATTGACAAGCTGCCGCCCGAGTTGATACCTTCACCCCCGTCCTCGACGGTCCTCTTCGAGGTGACTTCGGCGGCCGAGACATCGCAGCAGAGACAAGGGGGGAGATGATGAGGAAGCGGATGTTCGTCTGTGCGGGTATCATGTCCGTCATGGTGATGGCCGGTGCCGTGACCGCGTTCGCTGCCGAATTCGGCAGCGCGGCCGAGGCCAAGGGGATGCTGGAGAAGGCGGTGACCGCGGTCAAGGCGGACAAGGCCAAGGCTCTGGCCATGTTCACCAAGGGCGACGGCGGCTTCAAGGACCGGGATCTGTATCCGTTCTGCGGCGGCCCCGATGGCAATTTCACCGCCCACCCGACGCTCGCCGGCAAGAGCCTCAAGGAACTGAAGGACAAGGCCGGCAAGGCGCTCGGCGCAGAGATCTATAAGGTCGCCCAGGAGGGCAAGGTCGGCGAAGTCGCCTACATGTGGCCGCGGCCCGGCAAGACCGACCCGGTGCAGAAGGTGACCTTCGTCACCAAGATCGGCGACCAGGTCTGCGCGGTCGGCTATTACAAGTAACCCGCTTTCGGGCTGACGTCTCCAGGCCTCTTGGCGTGACAGTGCCCCATCGGGCGCCTCGATGTGCCCGGTGGGGCATTGTCCGCAATCCCAGGACTTACACGCTGAACCGGATCGTGATGACGTCACCGTCGGCAACCGGGTAGTCCCTTCCCTCTAGGCGCAGGACCCCTTTCTTCCTGGCGGCGGGCAGAGAGCCCGCTTCGGCCAGGGCCGTGAAGGGGACCACTTCCGCCTTGATGAATCCCCGGGCGAAATCGGTGTGGATAGTCCCGGCCGCCTCCAGGGCGCTCCCCCCCCGCCGTAACGTCCAGGCCCGGACCTCTTGATCCCCGACGGTGAAGAAGGTGACAAGCCCCAGGAGCCCGTAGGAGACATGCAGCAGCCGCGCCGCGCCGGGCTCAGCGATACCCAATTCCCGGCGGAAGAGGGCGGCATCCTCCGGGGACAGCCGGGCAATCTCGACCTCGGTCTTCGCCGCGAGGGCCAGGAGGGCCACCCGCGGGCCGGCGAACGGCCGGAGGCCGGCGAGGATTGTCTCCTCCTTCCCGAGGTCCTCCTCCCCGATGTTCACGAGGAGGACGAGCGGCTTGGCGGTGAGGAACTGGA
>CAZRDA010000065.1:0-7868 GCA_964598715.1 uncultured bacterium
CTCCCCTCGATTCCGAGCCGGCCGAGCCGTCTGCGGAGGGCGGCCTTCCCGCGCTTCAAGTGCCCCTTCACCGCTTCCTCCCCCATCCCCCGCGCCCGCGCCACGTCCGCCACACTCAGCCCCTGCGCATAGCGGAGGCTCAGGATGAGCCGGGTCTCCGCGGCCAGCGTCAGGAGCGCCTCCTCCAGGAGCCGCCGCCTCTCGCTGGCGGAGTAGTTTTCCTCCGGGCTCTCCGCCCGGCCATCCGAGTGGCTGGCCGGAGGGTCGGGCCTGCGCGCCTGGCGGAGGCGGCGCCGGTGGTGATCCACGCAGCAGTTCGCCACCAGGCGCCCGAGCCAGGTGGTGACCTTCCAGCGTGGATCGTAGGAAGCCGCGTTTCGGTACACCTTGAGGAAGGCGGTGGAGGCTGCCTCCTCGGCGTCGGCGGCGTTCCCGAGCATCCGGTAGGCCACGGAGAAAATCCGGTCCTGGTGGCGCCGGACGAAGGCCTCGAACGCTGCCACATCCCCGGCGTGAAACCGGGCCACCAGGGCCTCGTCGCTCGCCTCCATCCCCACCCCCTTCCGCCGCCTGCCCTCTTATACGTCTGTTCCGGCTCCAGCGGGGCGCGAAAATTTCGTGCCCGCCCCGCCGGGGTCGCGGGAAGCCTGCGGCTCCCCCGATCCCGCGGGGCCACCCGGTTGGGATGCGCGGGTCACCGACGGGATGGCAGTGGGGCGGGTCCCGGTGTATCATACGAAGCGGAACGCGGGAAGGTCCTCCGGGGGGACGGGGACGGTGAGCCTGCCGGCCAGCGTCAGCATCGTCTCGCCCCCGGCGCCAGCGGCAACATCGCGACGGAGGACCTGGTCTTTCAGGCCGGCCTGCCCAATGCGAGCGGGCCGATTCTCGGGTGAGGCGAAGATGGGAACCTGGCTCAAGCGCGCCCTGCCACTGGTCCTGGGCCTCCTGTACGTCCTGAGCCCCTTTGATCTCATTCCGGATGTCCTGATCGGGCCCGGGTGGCTCGACGATCTGGCAGTCGTGGCCCTCGTGGGCTATTTTCTGTGGCGATTCCAGGGGCGCGCGGCCGGCGCGCGCCGGGACGGGGGGACTCCCGCGGGAGGGGAGGCAGGGGCCGGCGCCGAGGGGACGCGGGAGCGGGCGGGGGATCCTTATGCCGTCCTCGGCCTTGACCCGAGCGCGTCCCCCGACGAGGTCAAGGCGGCCCACCGGCGGCTGGTTTCCCAGTACCACCCGGACAAGGTCAGCCACCTCGGGAAGGAGTTCCAGGACCTGGCCCATCAGCGCCTCATCGAGATTCAGCGGGCCTACGAGCGCCTGACCGGCCGCACCCGGCGCTTTTGGCGCCGCGGGACGTGACCGGTCCCGCCGCCGGAGTCCGGCTTCCCTTTGGTGGCCCGCCAGCGCCTGCCGCGGCGGGCCTTTTCATTTGTCAGGGCTGCCGGGGATTTGATACTTTCATGCGAAAGCCCGCTTTCGAGATCCGGAGCGCACCGGGAAGAGGATGGCGATGGGGTCAGCGGAGGAGATGCTGGAGGCGATCGGCCGCTGGGCCGATGAAGCGGCCTCGAACGACGAGGAGACCCTCCTGGCTGGTCTCCAGCGGATCCTGGTAGCCTACATGCGGCACAACGAGTCCACGTACGTCTGGGGCCGCGTGGGCGAGGCCTACGTGAAGGCCCAAGCGGAAGTAGGGGACGAGTACCCGGAAGAAGAACTGGGAGTTTCCACCTAGTGCCGAGCCAACGGATTGCCCCTCGGATGGCAGCCGAGCCGCGGGTGGCGCCGCGCGGGGCCCCGAGCGGCCGGGCGGAGTGGGACCCCCTCGGCCTCCTTCCGCAATTCAGCGAATTGCGGAAGGGGCTGAGCGGGTGACGGAGCCCGGCCGCGAGTGGGGCACGCCGGCGACAGGACCCGCGGCAGCACGGTCCGGCAGGATTAAGCCGGATTCCTTGGAGCGGCACTAGTGCGAAGCGTGGCGCGAGTGGAAGTCCTGTACTGGCGAGAGATCCCGTCCCTGGTCAAGGCGACGGGGCCCGGGGGGGAGGTCACCGTCCGCCTCCCCCAGCGGTTCCAGGACGCCATTGATGAGGTGGCGATGGTCTCCGGGGCCGGTGACCAGGATGCGTACCTCGAGGGCTGGCGGTGGGGGCCGGCCGAGGAGCGCCACGGCAGCCCGCAGGAGGCGGCGGCGACCGTCGCGAAGGAACTGGAGGCGGCCCACCGGACCCTCGGGGTCCTCGATATCTTTGGAGCAGCCTGATGGGTCGCCTGGACCGGTTCGAGATCGCCCAGGACCCGCTGCCGCGGGAGGCAGCCCGCGTGGCCCGCAGGATGGTCCGCCGGGCGCGCCTCCAGGCCTGGGCCGCCGGTCTGCACCTCCTGCTCCTCGCGGCCTGGGCGGGGGCCATGGCCTTCTTTGCGTTCGTCGTGGCGCCCGCCGCCTTCGCCGTCCTGCCCAGCCGCCACCTGGCCGGGGAACTGGTGACGCGGATCGTGGGAGCGGCGGATGCCGTGGGGATCCTGGCGGCTGCCCTGATCCTCCTGACGGCCCTCATCAGCCGCCCCGCCACGGCATGGCGGCGGCCGTCCGGGGCCCTCAGCCTGACTCTCTACGGCCTGCTGCTCCTCGCCCCCGCCCTCTCGAGCGGCCTCATCTCGCCGCGCCTCCTGGCGATGCGGCAGGCCATGGGCCGACCGATCGAGGCGGTGGCGGAGAGTGACCCGCTCAGGGTCACCTTCAACCAGCTCCACCAGGCCTCGGTCACGCTCCTGACCGTGGCTCTCGTGGCGGCGCTGGTGGCTTTTGGCCTCGCCTGGCGGCAGGGCAGTCGGCGTGAGCGCTAGGGGTGCCTGCGGATCCGGTTGCTCCTCTGGTGAAAACCGCTGTCAACTACCGGCCGGCGCACAAGGAGCGGCGGTGCGGGACCTGCGTCTCTTTCCGGCCGGAGAGGATGGCCTGCGACCTGGTCGCCGGGGAGATCCACCCGGCCATGGTCTGTGACCGGTGGGTGCCGCTGAAGCGGTCGCACCCGACAAGGACGTGAGCGTGGCCCCCATCCACAACCTGCGGAGCCACTGGTCGTTTCTCGTCCTGGGGGCGCTGGCCCTCCTGGGGCTGGCCTGGGCGTTCGGCCTCTTCTGATGGAAGGGATGGCCACGCGACACCGTCAGGTCGCGAGAGTCCTGTGGCAGGTCCTGCTCTTCAACTGGCTGGTCGCCTTTGCCAAATTAGGCTACGGCATCCTCACCGGTGCCCTGAGCATGACCGCGGATGGGGTCCACTCGCTGCTGGATGGGGCGTCGAACGTCATCGGGCTGGCGGCCATCAGGGTGGCCGGGCGTCCCCCGGACGGGACGCACCCGTACGGCCACCGCAAGTTCGAGGCCCTGGCCGCCATGGCCATCGCGCTCTTCCTCGTCCTGGCGGCATACGAGGTCGCCAGGACAGCGGTCAGCCGGCTCCTCTGGCCGGCGGCCCCCGACGTGACCGCCCTCTCCTTCGGGATCATCCTGGCCGGGATGGCGGTGAACTTCCTGGTGACCCGGTACGAGACGCGCCGGGGGCGCGAGCTCCGGAGCCAGATCCTGCTGGCCGACGCCCGGCACACTCGCGCGGACCTCTACGCCTCGGCCGCCGTCCTGGCCTCCCTGGGGGCGGCCCGCCTCGGCTACCCGGCGCTCGACGCGGTGGCGGCGCTCGTCATCGCGGGCCTGATCCTCCGGGCGACCTGGGGGATCGTCAGTCAGAACGTGGACATCCTGGCAGACGCTGCCCGCCTCTCCCCCGAGGAGATCGAGGCGCTGGTGCGGGATCTCCCGGGGGTCCGGGGCTGCCACAAGGTCCGAACCCGGGGACTGGAAGACGACATCTATGTGGACCTGCACATCCAGGTGGACCCTGCCCTCCCGATCGAGGCGGCCCATCTGCTCTCGCACCACGTGAAGGAGCGGATCCTGGAGCGCCTCCCCGCCGTGGTAGACGTCGTGGTCCATACGGAGCCGGACCGAGGTCCGGGGACTCCGGGAGAGAGCCATGTACCAGTACCTGAGCAAGCATGAAATCCTGCGGCGCCTGTCGAGCATGGAGGACCTGGAGTACAAGTACATCTTCGACCGGGAGCAGCCCGCGATCGTTGCTGGCCCCGAGGACCTGAAGCGCCGGGCCGTGACGCTGGCCGACGACGACACCTACGCCAACTGGGACGAGTTTTGGGAGGCGGTCCTTCACGGATAGGGCGCGACCGGGAAGAAGCGGAGGAGGGATGGAGCGCCTGCGAGGCAAGGTCGCGGTGGTGACCGGCGGGACGCGGGGGATCGGCTACGCCATCGCGGGGGCCCTGCTCACCGAGGGGGCCGCCGTCTGCCTCTGCGCCCGGACGGGATCTGACGTCGAGCGCGCCGTTGGCGCGCTCCAGGCGGGTCCCGGCGGGAAGGTGATGGGCTTCCGCTGCGATGTCCGCGCGTACCCGGAAGTGGAGTCCCTCGTGGCGGCGACCATCGAGGCCTTTGGGGGCCTGGACATCCTGGTCAACAACGCCGGCGTCGGCGGGAGGGCGCTCCTCGCCGAGATGCCCCTGGAGATGTGGAACGAATTCCTGGGGACCAACCTCACCGGCGTCTTCCACTGCTGCCGGGCAGCCATCCCGGCCATGCGGCGCCGCGGCGGCGGCTACATCGTGAACATCGGCAGCCTGGCCGGGAAGGAGGCGTTCCCGGAGGGGACAGCCTACAATGCGTCCAAGTTCGGCCTGGTGGGGTTCAGCGAGGCCCTGATGCAGGAGGTCCGATACGAGGGGATCCGCGTCTCCTACGTGATGCCCGGGAGCGTCCACACCGGGTTCAGCGGGCGCGCGGTCGGTCCGGAGGCGGCCTGGAAGCTCGCCCCGGAGGACGTGGCGGCCGTCGTGGTGGACCTGGTTACTTCCGACCCGCGCGCCCTCGCCAGCCGGGTCGAGATCCGCCCCTCCCGTCCCCCCCGGAAGGGCTGACGGGCGGTCCTGGCCTTTTCTCTTCTACGAGGAGGTCCTCATGCGATCGTCATTCATTGCCGTGTGTGCGGGCGCCCTGGTGTTCCTGGGGGCAACGGGCGTCACCTTGCCGGGGACGGCCACGGCGGCCCGCCTCGGGGACCCGGGCAGTGTCGCCGCTCCGGGTCGCTTCACCCTTGGGGTGGAATACGAGTTCCTGGAGCGGGATGTGGAATTCGACGCGCCCTTCCTTGGCGCGAGCGGGGCTGAACTCGAGAGCCAACGGCTGCTGTTCCGGGGGGCCTACGGGATCGCCCCCAACCTGGAGGTGTTCCTCCGTTTGGGGCCGGCCGAGGCCGAGACCAACACCCCCAACGTGAACGGTGACTTCAGCCTGGCCTTCGGTGGGGGGGTGAAGGGGGTCATGCTGCGGGGCGAGAACTGGGCACTCGGCGCTACCTTGCAGATGCTCTACTTCAACTCGGAGAACGGCGGGGAAGTGGATGTCTTCGAGCTCGACGCGGCGATCGGTGCTTCCTTTGCCATGGGGCCGGCGGCGCCCTATGCCGGCCTGGTGATGCAGTGGTCGCAGGGGGAGGTGACGACAGCCGGCGCGTCGCAGGACTTTGAGCAGGAGAACCTCATCGGCATCTTCTTCGGGATCAACTACGTCCCCCAGCCCAACGTCTCGCTCGGGATCGAGGCCCACATCATCCACGAGACCTCGGTCTCCATCGCGATGGAGGCGCGCTTCTAGCATCGGTCCGCCTGCACCGCCCGGAAACACCACGGCCCGGGAGCGAACCTCCCGGGCCGTGAATTTTTGAGGGAGGCCTACTGCCGGATTAAATTTGTCGTGGTGGTTCGCGTCTAAGGGGACAGAAGCCACCGAAGAATGGAAGGGAGGGATGACCCATGCGAACGCTGTCCATCGTTGCCGCTTCTGCCCTTGTCCTCTTGGCTCCCCGCCTCGCCGCCGCGGAGTTTGTCTCGTACGGGCCGGCCCAGACCGACGGGTACGGGGTGACCTTCTCGGTGGGGGAGTCCTACTGCCCGGATTTCCACTCTCCCTATCCCTATGCTGTGAGGGTTCCCGCGCCCGTCTATATCCCGGTCCCGGTCGTGGTGTATCCTCCGCCCCCGCCGCCCGTTGTCGTGTATCCGCCTTTCCTCATCTATCGGAGCGTAATCGCCCACAGGCCCTTCGTGGAGAGGCGGGTGATCGTTCGAGAGATCGTCCGGAAGCCGGTCGTCGTGGAGCGGCGCGTGGTGGTGAGGGAACGAGAGATTGCTCGCAAGAGGCATTCCGATCACTCCGGTCGGCACTGGTGGGGGTTCGCTCCAGGCCTCCGGAGGACCGGGCAGCGTAACTAGACCCTGAACTTCCGAAGGATTTTTCCCCCGAGGGCCGGGAGGTGCTGCGATGCGGCACGCCCGGCCCTTGACTTTCCTCGGTGCTTCCCATAGACAGGATGCACCTTGCCCATTTTCCAGCCGAGCCTTTTTTGTTTTTGAAGAGTTGGCTTTCTATGGGAAAGGAGGGAGAGTCTCTATGCCTGAACGGAAGACGGATGTCTTGGCGAAGTCCCTGGAGAATCTGGTCGTAGAGCGGAAAGCCGTGGAGACGATGGAAAAGAAGCTGGCTCGGGCACTTGGCCGTGTCCTCGCCAGGATGGGTTACTGGGTGGTCGCGCTGGGCGGGCGGGCCGCAGGCCGGGGAGGACGGCGGCCAGCCAAGAAGGTTGGCGCCGGGCCAGAGAAGCGGAGAGGCAGGCCGGCGGTGGCCAAGCGACGCCGGAAGCCCGGCAGGCAGGCGAAAGCTCGGGCGAAGTAAGGGCGGAAGGCGGCCGGAGCTAGACCCTATCCATGACTGAGGTGCTTGAGTTCCTGGTGCGACATGGGTACACCGTGCTGTTCATCTATGTTTTCGCCGAACAGATCGGTTTACCGCTGCCGGCCGCACCCCTGCTGCTGGCCGCAGGTGCGCTTGCGGGCGCCGAACAACTCAATCTCGCCCTCGCCACCGTCCTCGCATCCCTGGCGGCGCTCCTCGCCGACGCCCTCGGGTACGAGCTTGGACGGCGCCGCGGTAGCCAGATCTTGCAGCTCCTCTGCCGGATCTCGCTCGAACCTGACTCATGCGTCCGCCGGACTCAAGATGTCTTCGCCCGCCATGGCGCCCGTTCGCTCCTGGTGGCCAAGTTCATCCCCGGGTTGAGCACTGTGGCACCGCCGCTGGCGGGGATCTTTCGCATGCGCATCTCCCGCTTCCTGCTCTTCGATGGGTTGGGAGCGTTCATCTGGGTGGGCACGTTCACGGGGCTCGGCTTTCTGTTCCGGGATCAGCTCGAGCGCCTCGCCGCCTCGGCCATGGGGTTAGGGACTCGGCTCGTAGGGATTCTCGTGGTCGCCCTGGTGGGGTACATCGGTTGGAAGTACGTGCAGCGGCGGCGTTTTCTACGCGACTTACGCATAGCTCGTATCACGCCGGACGAGCTCAAACAGAGGCTTGATGTCGGCGAAGAGGTGATCATTATCGACCTACGCCACTCGCTCGACTTCGACGCTGAGCCCATAATCATCCCCGGCGCCTTGCAATTCTCCCCGGATCAGTTGGAGCAGCGCCACAACCAAATCCCCAGGGACCGCGACGTGGTCCTGTACTGCACGTGACCTAACGAAGTTTCGAGCGCCCGGGTGGCGCTGCTGTTACGGCGGCGAGGGATTAGTCGAGTCCGGCCTCTCGCCGGCGGCCTCGATGGGTGGCGCCAGCGTGGCTTTCCCCTCGAGTCCCGCGAGCGGTCCCCCTCGCAAATCCTCAACCCCCCCGGTGAACCGTAGTCGCCCCGAGGCGGAGAGCCACCAAGCGCTTGAGGACAACAGAAGTGGCGAGGA
>CAZRDA010000066.1:0-7861 GCA_964598715.1 uncultured bacterium
ACATCGAGACCATCTGCCGCCTCCTCCGCCACATGGGGGTGACGGTGGAGGAGGATGGGGCGGGGGGCCTCGCCGTTTCGGGGCGGGCAGTTACCCGCTTCGAGGCCCCCTACGATCTTGTCCGGACGATGCGGGCCTCCGTCCTCGTCCTGGGCCCCCTTGTCGCCCGGTTCGGGCGGGCCCGGGTCTCGCTCCCCGGGGGCTGCGCGATTGGCCCCCGCCCCATCAACCTCCACCTGGCCGGCCTCAAGCAGATGGGGGCGGAGATTGAGCTGAGCGAGGGGTACGTCGAGGCCAAGGCTCCCCGCCTCCGCGGGGCCCGGATCGTCTTCGACATCACAACCGTCACCGGGACCGAGAACCTGCTCATGGCGGCGGCGCTGGCGGAGGGGACCACGGTCCTGGAGAACGCCGCCTGCGAGCCGGAAGTCCAGGACCTGGCCGCGCTGCTCAACGCCATGGGGGCGCGCATCCGGGGGGCCGGGACCGACACCATCACGGTGGAGGGGGTGCCGACCCTGACCGGGGCGAGCCACCGGATCATCGCGGACCGGATCGAGGCCGGGACCTTTGCCGTGGCCGCCGCCGTCACCCGGGGGGACGTGACCCTCACCGACTGTGCCCCGGAGCACATGGTGGCCGTGCTGGGGAAATTGCGGGAGGCGGGGGCGGAGGTCACGGCGGGCCCCGGGAGCCTCCGGGTGCGGATGGGAGCGCGGCCGGTGGCGGTAAACGTCCAGACGGCCCCCTACCCGGGGTTCGCCACCGACATGCAGGCCCAGCTCATGGCCCTGATGAGCGTGGCCGACGGCCGGTCCGTCATCACCGAGACGGTCTTCGAAAACCGCTTCATGCATGTCAACGAACTGCTCCGGATGGGGGCGGACATCAAGATCGCGGGGCGGGCCGCGGTCGTCCAGGGCGTCCGGCGGCTCCGAGGGGCGCCGGTGATGGCGACGGATCTGCGGGCCAGCGCCTCGCTCGTCCTGGCCGCCCTGGTGGCGGAGGGGAAGACGGTCGTGCACCGGATCTACCACCTGGACCGGGGCTACGAGACGATCGAGAAGAGACTCGCGGCGCTCGGCGCCGATGTCCGGAGGGTGCGAGAGTAGATGGAACAGCCGATCACGATCGCGCTTCCCAAAGGGCGCCTCTTCGCGGAGGCGCTGGCGCTCTTCGGGGCCATCGGGGTAAAGGGGCTGGAGGGCTTTCCGGACTCCCGACGGCTCATCGCGGAGGAGGCCGGCGGCCAGTACCGCTTCCTGGTCCTGCGGGACGCTGACGTTCCCACCTATGTGGAGCACGGGGCGGCGGACGTCGGCGTCGTGGGGAAGGACCAGTTGCTGGAGCACGGGCGGGACCTGTACGAGCCCCTGGATCTCCGCTTTGGTGCGTGCCGGCTGGTGGTGGCCCAGCCGGCGGATCTCCGGGGGGACGGGCGGCCGGAGGAGTGGTCCTCTCTGCGCGTCGCGACCAAGTACCCGAACGTGACCGAGCGGCACTTCACCCGGCGCGGCATCCAGGTGGAGATTATTAAACTCTACGGTTCCATCGAGTTGGCCCCCCTGGTGGGCCTGGCGGAGCGGATCGTGGATCTGGTGGCGAGCGGGCGGACGCTGCGGGAAAACGGCCTGGTGGAGGTGGAGGAGATCGCGCGATCCTCCGCCCGCCTCATCGTGAACCGGGCGGCCCTGAAGACCCGGTATCACCGGATCCGGGCGCTCATCGGGCTCTTGCGGGACGAGATCGAGCAGGGGGGGCGGTGAGGGGCGCCCGGCCCGGCGCCGCCCCGATCCGCCTCCTGGACCTGACCCGGGAGCCGGCGAGCACCTTCCTCCGCGCCTGGCACGAGCGGCGGGTGCGAAGCACGGCGGCTGCGGAGCGGGCCGTCCGGCCGATCCTGCGGGCCGTCCGGGAGGAAGGGGACCGGGCCCTCTTCGCCTATGCCCGGCGGCTCGATCGGGCGCGCCTGACGGCGGCGACGGTCCGGGTGAAGCCCCGGGAGTTCGCGGCCGCGAGGCGGGCCGTCCCCCGGGAGGCGGTCCGCGCCCTGAAGTTCGCCGCGGATCGGATCGAGGCGTTCCACCGGCGGGGGCTCCGAGAGTCCTGGCTGGCCAGAGAGCCGGGCGTCACCGTCGGGGTGCTCACGCGGCCGGTGGCATCGGTGGGGCTCTATGTGCCGGGGGGGAAGGCCGCCTATCCGTCCTCGGTCCTCATGATGGCCATCCCGGCCGCCGTGGCGGGGGTCGGCAGGGTGGCCATGGTGACCCCCGTCGGTCCGAGCGGGAAGGTTTCCCCCGGCGTCCTGGTGGCCGCGGCGCTCGCGGACGTCACGGAGGTGTACAAGGTCGGCGGGGCCCAGGCCATCGCCGCCCTCGCCTATGGGACCGCTTCGATCCCGAAGGTGGAGAAGATCGTCGGTCCGGGGAACCTCTACGTCGCCGCCGCCAAGGCGCTCGTGGCGGGCGAGGTCGGGATTGACATGGTGGCCGGGCCGACGGAGATCGTGGTGGTGGCGGACGGGACGGCGACGCCGGCGTTCGTGGCGGCGGATCTTCTGTCGCAGGCGGAGCACGACGAGAGCGCCTCAGCCCTGCTTCTAACACCGAGCCGGCCGCTGGCGGAGGCGGTGGCTGGGGCCCTGGCCGCCCGGCTCGATTCCCTGCCCCGGCGGGCGGTGGCTGCCGCGTCGCTGAAGCGCTGGGGGGCCCTCTGCGTGACGGAAGATCTGGCCCAGGCCCTGGAAGTGGCCAACGCCCTCGCCCCGGAGCATCTGGAGTTGTGCGTGGCGGATCCCTGGGCGTCCCTGGATGCGGTCCGGAGTGCGGGGGCCATCTTCCTGGGCCACTACTCCCCGGGGACGCTGGGGGACTACGTGGCCGGACCGAGCCACGTTCTGCCGACGGGAGGGCGGGCCCGGTTTGCCTCGCCGCTCTCCGTGGAAGACTTCCAGAAGCGGAGCAGCGTGATCGCCGCCACGCCGGCGGGGCTGCGGCGCCTTTCGCGGCCGGCCATGGCGCTGGCCGCGCTGGAGGGGCTCCAGGGGCACGGCGAGGCGGTGCGGGTCCGGCTGCAAGGATGAGCGCGCGGTCGCTTGAGGAGATGCTCCGGCCCGAAGTGGCCCGCCTCACGGCCTACCGGGTCGAGGACCGCCCGCACCGGGTGAAGCTCGACGCCAACGAGAACCCCTACCCCCTGCCGGCGCCGGTCCAGGGGGCGGTCCTGGAGGCGCTCGGCCGGGTTCAGGCGAACCGGTACCCGGACCCGGCGGGGAGAGCCCTCAAGCGCCTCCTGGCCGCGTCCCTGGGCGTCGCGCCGGAGCAGATCCTGCTGGGGAACGGCTCCGACGAGTTGATCCAACTCATATTATTGGCGGTGGGCAAACCGGGCGCGGCGGTCCTGGTGCCGGTGCCCACCTTCTCCATGTACGGCCTGACGGCGCAGGCCCTGGGGCTGAGGCCCGTGGAGGTGCCGCCGGGTGAGGGGTTCGCCCTGGACCGCGCCCCCTTCCTCCGGAGGCTGCAAGAGGCGCAGCCGGCGGCGACCTTCGTCGCCTACCCCAACAACCCCACGGGCAACTGCTACGATGGCGACACGATCCGGGCGGGGATCGCCGCCGCCCCGGGGCTCGTCATCCTGGACGAGGCCTACGTGGACTTCTCCGGCAAGACCTTCCTCCCCGAACTCGCCCTGCACCCCCACCTGCTGCTCCTTCGGACGCTCTCGAAGGTGGGGCTCGCCGGGCTGCGGGTAGGCTACCTGGTCGGGGACGAGGCCCTGATCGCGGAGCTGGAGAAGATCCGCCTTCCCTACAATGTCAACGCCTACTCCCAGGCGGCGGCGACCGTCATCCTGAGGCACCGGGACCTCCTCCTGACGCAGGTGCGGCAGATCGTGGCGGAGCGGGAGCGGCTCGCGGCGGCCCTCCGGGTGCTGCCCGGGTTGACCGTTTTCCCCTCGGAGGCGAACTTCCTCCTGGTCCGGACAGCCCGTCCGGCCCGCGAGGTGTTCCGGGGGCTGCTTGACCGGGGAATCCTGGTGCGCGACTTCGGCGAGGCTCCCTACCTCCGGGACTGCCTGCGGATCACGGTGGGGACGCCGGAGGAGAACGACGCGCTCCTGCTGGCCCTGAGGGCGCTGTTGGTCTAGGGTGCATTGTAGAGCGGAAGCTGTTGGGTGGCCCTCATCTCTCTGGTGCGGGCTGGATGGACCGAGCAAGCTTTCAGTGTGGTGATTTCGATGCCCAGCCCTCAGGTTAGTCAAATCCTCAGCGATGTGGCGTGGTACCTCTCTTATGCCCTAGTAGTGGGGCTGTGTACCGGATGGCTTGCGTCGCTAAACGCAAGACCCTTCCGCTTTTGGGCTCGGCATCCGTGGCGGGTTTTTTGGTTAATGGCTCTTCCGTTGGAGCTCGCGGTAACGGTACCGATCGCGTTCCGGTTGGGAGCCCAGCATTCCACCTCTTTACGAATGATAATTCGGGTCGTCGGGACCGCGGTGAACCTCACTGCTGTCCAAGGTCTACGTAGCACCTGGCACCGATCGCGCATACGAGCAGTATTAGTCATTGTTCTACCCACGGTCTTTGTCCTATCCCTGGTCATTGCTCTATCCCTGCTTCCTGTTCTCCAGCGCAGTGGCTTTGTGTTTCCCGAGCAACAGCTTTATCGCACGCTCTTCCTGTTTCCAGCCTGGGTGCTCGCGGCGTGCATTGCGGACTATGTCGCTCGATGGCTTACGGTCCGGAGGCGGCCATGAGAGTCGCCACCGGTGACGACCAAGACGGGCTGGTTGCTGGAACGGTACGCCGCCCTGCTACGGAAGATGCACCGGCACCCCGAGGCAGCAGAAATGGAGGCTCGGGCGAAGGCGCTCCGCGCTAAGGACGCCCCGGAGAGTGCAACGAAATGATACGAAGGATTCGTTTGCCGAGCCAATATCTTACCTTGATAGCTACACTCTAGGGGGGAGGATGCCACGTCAGGGGCGAGTGCACCGGAAGACGACGGAGACCGATGTCCTGGTCGAACTCACCCTGGATGGGCAGGGGCGGTCCCAGGTTGAGACCGGCCTCCCCTTCTTTAACCATATGCTGGCCCAAGTGGCCCGCCACGGGCTCTTCGACCTCACGATCCGGGCGAAAGGCGACCTGGAAGTGGACCCCCACCACACCATGGAGGATGTCGGGCTCGCCCTGGGGGAGGCCTTCGAGCAAGCGCTCGGGGGGAAGGTGGGCATCCGCCGCTACGGAGAGGCCACGGTCCCGATGGATGACGCCCTCGCGTGGGTTGCGGTGGACCTGGGTGGCCGCCCGTACCTCGTGTACCAGGCGGAGAGGCTCACCGGGAAGATCGGGGAGTTCGACGCGCTGCTCCTGAGGGAGTTCTTCCGAGCGCTGGCGACCGCGATGAAGGCAAACGTGCACATCGGCCTCCGGTACGGGGAGAACACCCACCACATGGCTGAGGCGATCTTCAAGGCAGCCGCCCGGGCCCTGGGGGACGCGGTCGCCCTGGATCCCCGCGTCCCCGATGTCCCCTCCACCAAGGGGAGCCTCTGAGGCCATGATCGCCATCATTGACTCGGGGATCGCCAACCTGCGGAGCGTCCAGAAGGGCTTCGAGCGGGTGGGGCACGAGGCGAAGGTCGTGGAGGACCCCCGGCTCCTCGCGGAGGCGCGGGGAATCGTTTTGCCCGGCGTGGGGGCCTTCGCCGACGGGATCGCGAAACTCACGGCCGCCGGCTTCATCGAGCCCCTGCTCCGGCAGATCGAGCGGGGCAAGCCGGTCCTGGGGATCTGCCTGGGCCTGCACTTCCTCTTCTCGGAGAGCGCGGAGTTCGGGCGGCACCCCGGCCTCAACGTCCTCCGGGGGAAGGTGGTTCGCTTCCCGCCGGAAGGGCCGGCATCGCCCGGGAGGCCCCCCGCCCCCCTGAAGGTCCCCCTCATCGGCTGGGTTCCCATCCAGATCGTGAGGGAGGCGCCGCTGCTTCGCGGGATCCCGGACGGGAGCCACTTCTACTTCGTGCACTCATACTACGTGGCCCCGTCGGACGCAGCGGTCGTGGCCGCCACGGCCACCTACGGCGTCCCCTTTGCGGCGGTCATCCGGCGGGAGAACCTGATGGCCACCCAGTTCCATCCCGAGAAGAGCCAGGCCCTGGGGCTTACCCTCTTGAGGAACTTCGGCGACCTGGCCGCGCGATGCTGATCATCCCGGCGATTGACCTCCGGGGGGGGCGTTGCGTCCGGCTCCTCCAGGGGGACCCGGCCCGGGAGAAGGCCTACAGCGACGATCCGGAAGCGGTGGCGGCCGCCTTCGCCGCGGCCGGGGCGCAGCGGCTGCACGTGGTGGACCTGGACGGGGCCCTCGGGGCCGCGAGCAGTAACCGCCCCCTCATCGCTCGGATCGCCCGGAGTTCGGGACTCTCGGTGCAGGTAGGAGGGGGACTCCGGCGCCCCAGCGACGTGGAGGCCATCCTGACGGCCGGGGCGACCTGGGCCATTCTGGGGACCGCGGCCATCGAGGACCCGGCGCTCGTCCGGGAGGTGGCGGCGCGGTTCCCCGGGCGGATCCTCGTCGGGATTGACGCCCGGGAGGGGCGGGTCGCGGTCCGGGGGTGGCAGGCGGACACGGCCCGAGACGCCGCGGAGGTCGCGGCGGAGGCGATGGCGCTCGGTGCCTCCGGCGTGATCCACACCGATATTGCCGCCGACGGGATGCTCACCGGTCCGAACCTGGTTGAACTGGAACGGGTGGCGGCGGCCGCCCGGGTCCCTGTCCTCGCCTCCGGCGGGATCGGAACGCTCTCCCATCTCGAGGCGGTCGCGGCTCTCGCCACTCGTGGGGTGGCGGGGGCGATCCTCGGGAGGGCACTCTACGAGGGAACCGTAGATTTGGGGGCGGCCATCCGCCGGTTCCAGGGTGGGGCGTGACGTGCTGGCCAAGCGGATCATCCCGTGCCTGGACGTGAAGGACGGGCGGGTGGTGAAGGGGGTGCGGTTCGTGGACCTCCGGGATGCCGGCGATCCGGCCCAGGCGGCCGGCGCCTACGACGCCGCCGGCGCCGACGAGCTGGTCTTCCTGGACATCACCGCCTCGCACGAGCGGCGGAAGATTCTCCTGGAGGTGGTCCGGCGGACGGCCGAGCGGGCGTTCATGCCCCTCACGGTGGGGGGCGGCATCGCCTCCCTCGAGGACATCCGGGCGCTGCTCCTGGCCGGCGCGGACAAGGTCTCGCTGAACACGGCCGCCGTGCAGGGTCCCGACCTCCTCCGGGAGGCGGCGGAGCGGTTCGGGAGCCAATGCATTGTGCTCGCCATCGACGCCAAAGCGCGCCCGGGCGGGGGCTGGGAGGTCTTCATCCACGGGGGGCGGACGCCCACGGGTCTGGAGGCGGTGGCGTGGGCCTTGCGCGGGGCGGCGCTCGGGGCCGGCGAGATCCTCCTGACGAGCATGGACCGGGACGGGACGAAGGACGGATACGATCTGGCGCTCACCGCCGCCGTGGCGGGCGCGGTGCCGGTCCCGGTCATCGCCTCCGGCGGCGCCGGCAAGCCGGAGCACCTGCACGCGGCCCTGACGGAGGGGGGGGCAGACGCGGCGCTCGCCGCCTCGATCTTCCACTTCGGGGAATTGAGCATCCCTGAGGTGAAGGCGTACCTCCGGGAGCGGGGTGTCCCGGTGCGCCCCTAATACAAACGACAGAATCAACGTGATAAAGTCCGGGTCCTGTCGCCGGCGCCGCCCCGGCCCCCGGGCCCCGTGGGGAACCCTCCCGTGGTTCCCCCCATCGGCCAAGCGCCGATGGGACCCCCCTCCGCTACGGGGGCCGTGGGGCGGCATCCGGCGCCACCCGGACC
>CAZRDA010000067.1:0-7813 GCA_964598715.1 uncultured bacterium
TGCTGGTGGGGGAACGGACCTCCGAGAACATCAAGATCCAGATCGGCTCCGCCTACCCCTTCGACGAGCCCCGGAAGATGGAGATCAAGGGGCGGGACCTGGTAGACGGGATCCCGAAGACGCTCACCATCACCGACAGCGACATCCGGGAGTCCCTCCACGACCCCATCTACGCCATCGTGGATGCGGTCAAGACCGCCCTGGAGCGCACCCCCCCCGAGCTGGCCGCCGACATCGCGGAGAAGGGGGTGGTCATGGCCGGTGGGGGCTCCCTCCTGCACGGCCTGGACACCCTCATCGCGCTGGAGACCCACCTGAAGGTGCGGGTGGCGGATGATCCCCTCTCCTGCGTGGTCCTCGGGGCGGGGAAGGTCCTGGACGAGCTGGACCTCCTGAAGATCGTCTGTCTGGATTCGTGAGAACCGCTCCTCCGCGTCCCTTGCCGGCGTACGCGACCGGGCCGGCACGGCGCGCGCGCCTCGGGGGGGCCTGCTCCGCCGAGGGGGCGTTCGCGGTCTTCTTTCCCGCCCCGTCCGGCTGGCGCGGGGTCGGCCGGCCTAGGAGCGGGCGGGTCCCCTGATGTTCCTTCGGGTCTTCCTCCGGTACCGTCGGACGTTCATCCTCTCCGTCGCTCTCCTCATCTCGTTCCTCTTCATGACCCTCCAGGTCCGCCAGGAGGGCCCCCTGGTGGATCTGCTGGAGCGGGGCCTGGTCCTCACCGCCACGCCGTTCCTCAAGCTGTACGCCGCCGTCACCGGGAACACTTCCCGCCTCTGGGCGAATTACGTGGACCTGCGCAGCGTCCGGGGCGAGAAACTGCGGCTGGAGGAAGAGGTCGCGGCTCTCCGCGAGCAGGTCCGCCGCCTGGAGGAAGCCGGCCTGGAGAACGCCCGGCTCCGGCGGTTGCTCGATTTGCCGGCGGCCCTCGGCCTTGACCTGGTGACCGCTCAGGTCATTGCCAAGGATACGACGAACTGGTTCAAGACCGTCATGATCAATAAGGGTTCGGAGGCGGGCCTCCAGCGGGGGCTGCCGGTCATCGCCCCGGAGGGGCTCGTCGGCCGGGTCGTGGAGGTGATACCCGGGACCGCCAAGGTTCAACTCCTGACCGATCCGGTCTCCTCCGTGGGGGCGCTCTTGAAGGAGCAGCGGGTCACGGGCCTGGTCACCGGGGACCGGGGCCAGACCGCCATCGTGAAGTACCTCCCCCTGTTGGCGGAAGTCCGGGTGGGGGACGTGGTCCTCACCTCGGGGATGGGTGGGGCGTTCCCCAAGGGGATCCTGATCGGGACCGTGACCGCCATCCACCGGAAGAGCGGCGCGCTCTTCCAGGAGGCGTCCGTCCAACCGAGCGTGGACTTCGGCCGGCTGGAGGAGGTGCTGGTCATCACGGGCGACCGGGGATCCGGGCCGCCGGGTGCTCCCGGCGGGGGGGACCGATGAGCCGCTTCCTCCTGGGTCTGCTCCTGGTGACGCTCCTGCAAACGACCGTCGCCTCGAACCTGGCGGTCGGTGGGATCCGCCCGGATCTGTACCTGCTGTTCCTCTTCTTCCTCTCTCTTCAGGCGCCCCCGGAGGCGGCCACGGCGATGGGGTTCTTCCTGGGGCTCTACCAGGATGCCTTCTCGGGGGCGCCGTTTGGGCTCCACGGCTTCGCGCTCAGCCTCGTCGGCTTCGCCATCGCCCGGGCGGCGGAGGAGATCGACGCGAGTCGCCCCCTCCCCCGGCTTGTCCTCCTGGCGATCAGCGGCCTCGCCGTCGGGGCCCTCAGCCACCTGGTCCTCCACTTCTTCCGCCTCGGCCCTCCCGTGGGCGCCTTCCTCACCGTGGTCTTTCCCACGGCCCTCTACACGGCCCTCCTCGGCGGGGCGGTCCTCGGCGCCCGCCACCTCAAGGCCCGGCTGGAGGTGCGGCTGTGAGCCGATGGCACACCCTGAACCCGGCCCCGGTCATCCAGCGCCGGATGGGCCGGCTCATGCTTGCGGCCACCGCCATCGTGGTGGTCCTGATGCTGCGCCTGTGGCATCTTCAAGTGCTGGAGGGGGACCGGTACCTGGCCATGGCCCGGCACAACCGCCTGCGCCTCCGCGTGGTGGAGGCACCGCGGGGGATCCTCTTCGACCGCTACGGGCAGATCCTGGTGGACAACCGTCCCTCCTTCGACGTGTACCTCGTGCCCGAGGACGTGACCGATCCGGCGGGGACGGCCGGGCGGCTGGCCGACCTGGTCGGGATGCCGGCGGAGCAGGTGGCCGAGAAACTGGCGGCCGGGCGGCGCCGGCCGTTCACGCCGCTGTTGCTGAAGGCGGGGGTGCCCGAGGCGACCATGGTGGCGGTCGAAGAGCGCAAGATGGAATTCCCGGGGGTGAGCCTGCGGGTGCATCCGGTCCGGGCCTACCCGGCGGGGAGCCTGGCGGCGCACCTGCTCGGCTACGTGAGCGAGGTGAACCAGGCCCAGCTGGCCCGTGAGGAGTTCCGGGACTTCGTCCCCGGCGAGCCGTTCGGGCAGGCCGGCGTCGAGCGCCGCTTCGACGCCTTCATCCGGGGCATTGACGGCGGCGAGCAGATCGAGGTGGACGCGCTCGGGCGCGTGACGCGTCTGGTGGAGCGGATGGAGCCCCAGTCGGGCTTTAACCTGATCCTCACGATTGATCGGCGCCTGCAGGATGCGGCGGAGAAGGCCTTTGCGGGCAAGAGCGGCGCGGTCGTGGCGATGGACCCACGGACCGGAGAGATCCTCGCCTGGGTAAGCAACCCGGCCTTCGACCCCGCCCTCTTCACGCAGCGGATCTCGCTGACGGAGTGGGAGGGCCTCGCCGGCGATCCGCGCCACCCGCTTCAGAACCGGCCCCTCCAGGGGCAGTACCCGCCCGGGTCCATCTTCAAGTTGATCGTGGCCGCCGCGGCCCTGGAGAGCGGCGCCATCACCCCTGCCACCCGCCTGGACTGCCCCGCCTCTTTCACCCTGGGCAACTTCACCTTCGACGACTGGAAGCGGGAGGGGCGCGGGGTGATGGACCTGCGCCGGGCCATCGCGGAGTCCTGCAACACCTACTTCTACCAGGTGGCCCTCAAGACCGGGATCGAACCGATTGTGGAGATGGCCCGCGAGTTCGGGATGGGGGGGGAGGTGGGCCTGGGGCTCGGGGACGAGGGCCGGGGGCTCATCCCGACGCCGGCCTGGAAGCAGCGGGTGACCGGGGAGCCGTGGTACCCCGGCAACACCGTCATCACGGCCATCGGCCAGGGGATGGTCCTGGCGACGCCGCTCCAGGTGCTGACGATGGTCTCGGCCATCGCGAACGGGGGGACCCTCTACAAGCCCTGGATCGTGAGGAGGGTGGAGTCCTGGCAGGGGGAGGTGGTGGAGGAGTACGGTCCCGAAATCCGCCGCCGCGTCCGGGTGAGCCCCGAGACCCTCCGGATCATCCGGGAGGGGATGTGGGCCGTGGTGAACGAGGAGCAGGGGACGGGAGGGCGGTCCCGCATCCCCTGGATCGAAGTGGCCGGCAAGACCGCGACGGCCCAGGTGGTCCGGAAGCAGCCGGGGCAGGAGAAGCGCGGTCCCAAGGACCACGGGTGGTTCGTCGCCTACGCCCCCGCCGAGAGTCCTGAGGTGGCGGTGGTGGTCATCGCCGAGCACGGCGGATTCGGGAGCGCGGCGGCCGCCCCGGTCGCCCGGGCCCTCTTGGAGGCGGCCTTCCCCCTCCCCACGGTGGATGCCCTCAAGGGGCCGCGGCCGCCCGGAGCGCCCGCGCCCCCTCCCCAACCACCGGCCGCGGCGGCACCCCAGCCGGAACCGGAAGTAGGGGACTAGCGTATGGCCCTGGATCGCCGCCTTATCCAGAACTTCGACTGGCGCGTTATCCTCTCCGCCTTCCTGCTGGTGGGGGTGGGGATCCTCTCGATCTACGCCGCCACCGCGACCTCGATGTATCCGGCGAAACAGTCGCTCGCCCTGCGCCAGACCACCTGGTTCCTGGTCGGGACGGCGTTCCTGCTCGTCGCCGTGACGGTCGCCTACCGGACGGCCGGGCGGTTCGCCTATCTGCTCTACGGGCTCGCGATCCTCTCGCTCCTCCTGGTCCCCTTCTTCGGCCGGGTGGGGCTCGGGGCCCAGCGGTGGATCAAGTTCGGCTTCATCGCCTTTCAGCCCTCCGAGGTCGCCAAGATCGCCCTGGTCCTCTGCCTGGCCCGCTACTTCGAAGACCGGAAGGAGCGCGTGAGTACCGGCCGCACGATGCGCGGGGCCGCCCTCCTGACGATGGTGCCGGCCCTGCTGGTCGTCCGCCAGCCGGACCTGGGGACCGCCCTCGTCCTGCTGGCCCTGGGGATCAGCATGATGCTCCTGGTGGGATTGCGGCTCCGCGTCGTGATCCCGGTCGGCGTGGCCCTCGTCGCCCTCGCCCCCATTGTCTGGACATTCTTGAAGGCCTACCAGAAGCGGCGGGTGCTGGTCTTCCTGAACCCCAGCATGGACCCGCTGGGGGCCGGATACCACGTGGCCCAGTCCAAGATCGCCGTCGGCTCGGGCGAACTGTGGGGAAAGGGGTTCATGGCAGCCAGCCAGAGCCAGCTGAACTTCCTCCCGGAGAACCACACCGACTTCGTCTTCGCCGTGCTGGCGGAGCAGTGGGGGTTCGTGGGGTCGGTGGCCGTCCTGGCCCTCTTCTACTTTCTGATCGTCAGGGGGCTGGAGGTCAGCATGGAGGCCAAGGATCTCTTCGGGAGCCTCCTGGCCTTCGGCATCACCACCATGATCGGCCTCCAGGCCCTCGTGAACATCGGGATGGTGCTGGGCTTCATGCCGGTCGTGGGCATCCCCCTACCGCTCCTCTCCTACGGCGGCTCCTCGATGGTCATGACCCTGACCGCCATCGGCCTCCTCGTCAACGTCCGCATGCGCCGCTTCATGTACTAATACAAACGAAAGAATCGCCGTGACAACGTCCGGGTCCTGTCGCCGGCGCCGCCCCGGCCCCCGGCCCCCGGAGGGAACCCTCCCGTGGTTCCCCCCATCGGCCAAGGGCCGCTGGGACCCCCCTCCGCTACGGGGGCCGTGGGGCGGCATCCGGCGCCAGCCGGACCGTGCCCCCTTTGGCGCAAGGCGCCCTGGAATCGGTCAGAGGGAATTTCGTATCGTGGAAAACCACGCTCACCGCATATTGAATGAAAATGAAATGACTTGACAGCCTGTCCACATGTGGGTAACTTCGCGCCCACCTGCCGAGTTGCGGATTTGCCTTCCCTGTATCCCTGGTGTCGTGGGGGTTCCGAGTCCCAAGAAGGGCCGTGAACCCCCCCGGGGGGAAGGACTTGCCCAAGGGGCGCATATCCCCGGCCTTGGAGGACAGCATGGCTCCCTGCCGGGAGACGCTGACCCGCTCCGTCCTGGGGGAGGGGCCGAAACACGCCTTGCTGAAGAGTGAAGTTTGAGCCGACACGCTTGAAGGGGGAGACAGATGGCAATCGTACCGAGCACAGGCGCAGACCGGGATAGCGGAAACTTCGGCCTGATCGAGACCCTGAGGCGATGGGGAATCACCTTCCACTCGGGGGTGAACGGCGGAGGCGTGATCCACGTCACCAAGCAGTTGGAACCCTTCACCGATCTCTCGCAGGCCAATGATGGTATTCCCCGCCTCCTCACCATGAGCGAGTACGCCTCCGGCTTCGTGCCGGTGGGGTATTACCTGGCCTCCGGCCGCATCGCCTCCTCCATCACGACCACAGGCGCCGCAACCAAGCTGGGGTCGAGCGGGATCACCGAAGCGAAGCTGCACAATATCCCGGCGGTGTACATCATCGCCCTCAACTCCACGCTCTCCATCGGCATGGCCCCCCTCCAGGACGTCTCCGAGTACGGTATGAATGTCGTTCCCCAGCTCCAGGCGGAACTGGGGGACGGCTGCGTCGTGATTGACAACATCAATACGATGGAGGACCGACTCCGGCGAGCCCAGGAGATCCTGCAGGACTCCCGCCCGGTGGCCATCGCCTTCCACCCGGATATCCTGTCGAAATCGGTGCACCTGGACGTGCCGAAGGTTGAGCCCGCGAAAACGGTGAACAAGGCGGACATCGAGGAATTCGTCGCGAAGTTCCCGCGGGTGGCCGCAAAGCGGCGGGTGATCATCTACGTCGGGGAGGAGGCGGCCCGCTGTGAGAAGATCCAGGACCTCACCACCGAACTCTCGGAGCTCCTCCAGGCGCCGACCATCTGGTCCGTGAACGGGGCGAACGCCGTCTCCCCGGGGAACCGGTACGGCTACGGGTACATCCTGTTCGGGGGGAACGACCGCGCCTTCGACCTGTGGCAGAGCCTCAACCAGGATGACGTCATGATCACGGTCGGCTTCGATCCCGGGGAGTACTCCACCAACCTCGGGAAGCTCCCCTGCCGGTTCGTCTGGAACTTCAGCAACCTCAAGGCGCCCTACGGGAGCAAGAATGGGGACTTCAAGCATCGGGTGGCCGGGGAGTACCAGCAGGTGCGGGGGGACATCGGCCTCGCCCTCGCGGAGCTGCTCCCGCGGCTGCGGGCGATCGGCCCCGGGGAACGGCCTCCCGTGGAGATTCTGGGCAATCTGAATACCCGGAAAGTCTCGCGGGACGTGGCGCCGGGGTGCGTGGACTTCATGGCCTTCTACGAGCAGATCCATAAGCTCTGGCAGCCGGGCAGCCTCGGCTTCGACGACGTGTGCGTGTCGTACAAAGACCGGCAGTACGTCGCCCAGCGCCCGCATCCCCACATCCGGTTCTACACGATGCACCACGGCTCGGCGATGGGGGGCGCCTTCGGCATGGGGGTCGGGGCGAAGATCGCCAACCCAAGCCTGCATACCTTCGTCTTCTCCGGGGACGGGTGCTGGCGCCTCTTCGGGGGGGCCCTGGCGGACGCGGCCAACCTCGACCTCAGGCTTTTCATCATCAACAACGGCACCTACGGGATCGTGGATAAGGGCCTCGAGATCGTCATCCCCGACTACGACAAGCGGCTGTACCACTCCAAGCTACCTGCGATTGACTTCGTCGCCGCCGCGAAGGCGCACGGCTGGGACGGCTTTCGCCTCAAGCCGGATCTGAGCAACCTGAAGGAGATCATGGACGCCTGCCATACCCGGATGGGGCAGTCCATTCTGGTGGACATCCCGGTGGATACGGAGCAGATCGTCGGACTGAACCCGAGGCTCCTGAATCTCACGGTGAAGACCTACCTGTAGGGGGGGCCGGGGCAGGGCGCCGGACGTGGCCAGGAATCTGCTCAAGGTGGGGGCGGCGCAGGCCGCCCCCGTTTTTTTTGACCGGGCCGGGACGCTCAAGAAGACCTGCGAGTGGATCGCGAAGGCCGGGGAGCAGGGGCTCGAGGCCGTTTTGCCCTTGACGGGTTCCCCTGCCCTGGGTAGTGTACATTTCCACGAGCGCCGCAGAGAGACCCTCATCCGGCGGGATGGGGGTTTTTCTTCTGCCGCCGGACAGGGAGAGATGCCGACCGACTACAAGGCCACGCTGAACCTGCCCGAGACCACCTTCCCCATGCGGGCCAACCTCCCCTTCCGGGAGCCCCAGATCCTGGCCGAGTGGGAGAGGCGGGGCCTCTACAAGAAGATCCGGGAGCTCCGCCGCGGGAAGCCCCTCTGGATCCTCCACGACGGCCCCCCCTACGCCAACGGCCACATCCACATGGGCCACGCCCTGAACAAGATCCTGAAGGACATCGTGGTGAAATCGAAGGCCATGGCGGGTTATGACGCCGTCTACGTCCCGGGCTGGGACTGCCACGGGCTGCCCATCGAGCACCAGGTGGACAAGG
>CAZRDA010000068.1:0-7807 GCA_964598715.1 uncultured bacterium
TGGGGGTCAACGTCCTGAAGAACGACGCGCGCGCGGCCCTCGCGGTGGCCGCGGCAACTGGGGCCGGATTTCTCCGGGTGAACGTCCACGTGGGGGCCGTTCTCGCCGACCAGGGGATCATCCAGGGGGATGCCTACGGGACGCTCCGGTACCGGCGGATGCTCTCGGCCGATGTAAAGATCTTCGCCGATGTCCTGGCCAAGCACGGCGCACCGCTGGCCCCGCTCGATGTGGAGCAGGAGGCCCGGGATGCGGCCTACCGGGGCCTCGCGGATGCGCTCATCGTCTCCGGGAAGGGGACGGGGGAGCCGACCGACCTGGCGCGGCTTCAGGCGGTGCGGCGGGCGGTGCCGGACCGGCCGGTCCTGGTCGGCAGCGGTGTGACCCCGGAGACGGTGGGGCGCCTGCTCGAGATCGCCGACGGCATCATCGTGGGGACCAGCATCAAGCGGGACGGGAGGCTGGGGAACCCCGTGGACGTCTCCCGCGTGGCGGCCCTGACCCGGGCTTCCGGCCTGCGGTAGGGGGAGCCTCACGCCGGGCGCGGTGCTGGTCCGCGGGCGGCGCGAAATAATAAAGATACTAGTTGAACACCGGCAAGGTTCTGTGGTAGATTGCAGTCACATTACCTCCATGCGCCTGAAGCCCCACCCGCTCGGCGACAGCCACGGGAGGGGAGACAGGGCTATCCCCCCATCGCGAGTCCGTCAACAGGTTTGGGCCGGACCGAGCCTACGCTCCGGACCAAGGAGCCTCCATGGTTAATGCGTGTCCGCATTGCCGCGGACCCTTAGGCACACTCCGGGCCCCCCGCGGGACTCACACGCAGCGCAGTTGCGAGTCCTGCGGCTGGGTTGCCATGCGGGTCGTGGGCCCGTATGCGGATCGGAGCCGCTTCACCTGTCTGGACTGCGGGTCGGCCCTCCAGGAGGTCTCGACCTATACGTTCCTCTGCCTGGGGTGCAGCAACAAGTTCCAGTACGCCTTCTACACGCTGGTCCGGCCCGAGGCGTACTACGCGAACCTTCCGCCCGCGGGCGCGACCGAAAAGCGCAAGCCGATCCAGGCCAAGCCGGTTCCGGCCGCGGGGCCACCAGAGCCGAAAGTGCCGGCCGTCGCCCAGTCCCCGCGCTCCCCAACCCAGACGAACGCGCCGCCATTCAAGAAGCGTCCCCACAGACCCTAGCCGGCCTGCGGAAGGCGAAGGCCCGGCATCGGGAGATGCCGGGCCGCTTCGTTTCGCGAGGACCTAGGGTTCCGTCGGGTAGCCGGCCCGCCGCCAGGCATCCAGGCCGCCCTGGAGGACCGCCACGTCCTCGACCCCCTGTCCGATGAGCGTCGCTGCCGCACCGGCAGCGGACCCCTCGCCGGGTCAGGTTCAGTAGAGGACGATCCCTCTGCCGCGCGGGATCTCCTGGGCCCAGGTCGCCCGTTCCCTGATCGGCAGGGGCTGGGCCCCCTTCACGTGCCCCCTATCGAAGATCTCCTTCTTCCGGACATCGAAGACGTGGACTTCTCCGGCGTCCATGCGCCGTTTGAGTTCCTGCGCGCTCACGCGGCGCACCGCTCCCTCTGTCATCGCTGCCTCCTTTCCTGAGGAGAACCCTGCGCCGAGGCGCGGCCTCGGCCTCGTCGCCGAATTTTTGATGCTTCCTGGGTGTGTTGAGATTCTAGCGCGGCTGCCGTCTGTCGGTCAATGGGCCCCGACGGCGCCGTTGCGGGGGCGCTGCGAGGTGGGTGGCCCCGGCTGCCGCCGCATGAGAGCCAGGATTGCGTCGCGGGTCGGCAGGCTCTCCTGGGCCCCCCGCTTCGTGCAGGTCAGGGCTCCGGCGGCGCAGGCAAAGATGATGGCCTCCTCGAGGTCCTCGCCCTCGACGAGGGCCGCCGCTAACGCCCCGCAGAAGGCATCCCCGGCTGCCGTCGCATCCACCGCCTGCACGGGGAAGGCCGGGAAGTGGCGGGCCGCCCCTCCACGGAGGAGCAGGGCCCCCTGGCTGCCCAGCGTCACCACGACTGCCCCGCACCCGAAGCCGAGGAGGATTGCCGCGGCGGCCTCGGCGTCGGCGACGCTCTGCACCGGCCGGCCGGCGAGGACGGCTGCCTCCTGCTCGTTGGGGACCAGGAGATCCACCATCCTCAAGACGTCCGCCCCCAGCCGGACCGCCGGGGCCGGGTTCAGGATGGTCAGCATCCCGCAGGTGCGGGCGGCTCTCAGAGCCTCCTGCACGGTGGGGAGGGGGGTCTCCAGTTGCGTGAGCAGGACCCTCCCGCCCGGAAGCAGGCGGCGGAAGGCGAGGAGGTCGTCTACCGTCAGGGTCGCGTTGGCCCCCGGGGCCACCACGATCTGGTTCTGCCCCCTGGGGTCCACCGCGATAAAGGCCACGCCCGTGGGGGCGGTCGGGTCGCGGAGGAATCCCTCGGTCCCGATCCCCTCCTCCGCGAGGCGGCGGGCGATGGCCTCGCCGGGACCGTCGGCCCCCCGCTTCCCGATGAAGGTGACCGTGGCCCCCGCCCGCCGCGCCGCCACCGCCTGGTTGGCCCCCTTCCCCCCGTGCGAGGTGAGCAGGCCGCCCCCGAGGACGGTCTCCCCCGGCCCCGGCAGGCGCTCGACCTGCAGGGTGTAGTCCAGGTTCGCGCTTCCTACGACGACGACCGCCACAGGCGCTCCAGGACGAACCGGCGGGCGCGCTCTGCCTCGACGGCACTCGCCACCTCGCAGGCGCTGCCGCTCCCCTTCCCGCGGCCGGGGCGCAGGTCGGCCACCGTCATCCCGGTCGTGTGCTCCCCCCGGGTCTCCACCCGGAGGGGGAGCGCCTCCCAGGCGAAGAGGGTGGGGTCGGCGGCCGCGGCCACGGCCAGCGGGTCGTGCAGCGGTATCCCCCCGCCCTCCACCCTCTCGCACCAGGCCAGGGTTTGCCCCGTGATGTCCCGGATGAAGCGGGCCACCGGGGTGTCCGGGGGGGGAGGCAGGTCTGAGGCGGAGAGCCGGACCTGGTGGGTCACGTCGAGGCTGACCAGCCGCAGGGGGAGGCCTGCCTGGAGGATCTCGGCGGCGGCCTCCGGGTCCACCCAGACGTTGAACTCGGCCACCGGCGTCACGTTGCCCGGAACGCGCAGGGCCCCGCCCATCGCCACCACCTGCCCGACCTTCTTCAAAAGCGACCCATGGCTCCGGAGCGCCAGGGCCAGGTTCGTGAGCGGCCCGAGGGTGATGACCGTGAGGCGGCCGGCGAACCGCTCCGCCATCACGGCGAGGAGGTCGGGCGCATCGGTCCGGTCCGGCCCGATGGGAGGGTCGGGGTAGCGGGGGCGGCCGTCCTGCTCGAGGAGGGCCGTGGTCCCCCCGAGGCCGTCCTCCCCGTGGACTTCGGCGGCGATTCGGAGGGGACGCTCCAGCGGTTCCGAGGCCCCCTGGGCAATGAGGGGGCGGGGGACGGGTCGGAGGAGATCCAGGATCCGCAGCGCGTTTCGAGTCGCCACCTCGACGGGGACGTTGCCGGCCACCGTGGTGATCGCCTCCACCCGGAGCTCGGAGGAGCGCAGCGCGAGGCAGAGGGCCAGGGCGTCATCCACGCCGGGGTCGGTGTCAATGACGACGGGGCGGGGCGCGGGGGGCATGGCGGCAAGGATAGCGGACCCGGTCGGGGCTTGCCAAGCCCGGCGTACTGGGGGAGAATCGTCCAGCAGAATGGACAGCAGGCTGAGGTCCGTCACGCACGGTCGGGAGGGGCAGGAGGCCCGGGGGGGCCGGGGGGCCTGGACGATTCGGACGGCCGTCTCATTGACCCTGGCGGCAGCCCTCGCCCTGGCCGGCTGCGAGAGCCGGCCTGAGGGCCCGCCCACGCCCGGCTCCATCCGCGTGACGGAGGGGTTGGGCTGGGAAGGGAAGATCGTTCTTGGCGATCCGGGAGCCCGGGTGCAGAAGGTCCTGGGGATGCCCCCGGTGCAGCGGGCGGCGGGCAGCGAGGAGGAGTTGGACTACGGGTTCCTCGAGGTGGCGCTGGACAAGGGCACCAACACGGTCGTGGGACTCCTCTTTCGCGACGGCTGGGTGACCGCCGCCGGCCTCCCCCAGGGGGCGAAGCCTGAGGCTGTTGTCGCGGTGTACGGGCGTCTGCCGACGCGCTGGTATCCCCTGATGCGCTACGAGGAGCGGGGGATCACCTTTATGATGTCCCCCGAGCTGAGCATGGGTGAGGAGGGGAAGGCGGCGGGGTGGGTCGCGCAGTGGGTCAAGGTGTACGCCCCTCGACGGTGAGGGGCCGGCTTCCGCGGAGGGGGGGGCGCGGGGCCATCGGGGCGCTGGAGATCCGCTGACCAGCGCCTTGCGCTTTTTTGGGGGAGGAGCGGAGCATGGAGGCGGGAGCGCAGGCCACGGCGGGTGCCGCCCCGGCGCAGCCGGGGGATTGGGGCATTACGCCGGTGCCGCCATCCGAGCGGCGTCTGACGTTCGTGGACTACTTCGTCCTCTGGGGCGATCTGGGGGTCGGCCTCCTGGTGCTTCTTGCGGGGACGCTCCTGGTGCCGGCCCTGGGGCTGGCCCGGGCGCTTCTGGCGATCCTGATCGGGAGTCTCCTGGGGAGCCTCCTGCTCGCCTGGGCCGGCGTGATCGGGAGCGACACCGGCATCCCGACGATGGCCCTCCTGCGGCCCACCCTGGGGATCCGGGGCTCCTATCTGCCGACGCTGCTGAACATGGTGCAACTGGTCGGGTGGACCACATTCGAAATCATCATTATGGCCCAGGCCGCGGACGGGATCACGAAGCCGCTGTTTCAGGCCTCGGCGTTTCCCCTTTGGGTGGTCCTGATCGGGGCCTTCTGTACCCTCCTCGCCGTGGGGGGGCCGGTCCGGGTCGTCCGGCAGTGGCTGAAGAAGTTCGCCGTCTGGCTCATGCTGGCGACGAGCGTGTGGCTCACGGCCGTCCTGGTGAGGCGGGAGGATTTCGGGACCCTCCTGTGGGCGCCCGGCGCAGGCGGCCTCACCTTCTTGGCGGCCGTGGATCTGGTCATCGCCATGCCGGCCTCCTGGATCCCCCTCGTGGCAGACTACAGCCGGTTCGCCCGGTCGGGCCGCGGCGCCTTCTGGGGGACGGCCGCGGGCTACTTCCTGGCCAACCTCTGGTTCTACGCCCTGGGGGCAGGCCTGCTCCTCGCCCTGAAGGCCCAGGACCTCATCGCGGCCATCATGGCGACGGCCGGCGGCGGGCTCGCGCTCGGGATCATCCTCGTGGACGAGACGGACGAGGCATTTGCTGACATCTACTCTGCCGCCGTGTCGAGCCAGAACCTCCGGCCGGCACTGCGCCAGCGGCCGGCCGCCCTCACGGTCGGTGTCCTCTGCACCGCTCTCGCCCTCGCGATCCCCCTCACCCGGTACGAGCATTTTCTGCTGCTCCTCGGGTCGGTGTTCGTCCCCCTCTTCGGTGTTCTTGCGGCGGACTACTTCGTCCTGCGACGTCGGCGCCTCGATCCCAGCGCGATGCAGCGGGTGGACGGGCCGTACTGGTACCGGGGGGGCTTCGCGTGGCGGGGGCTGCTCGCGTGGGGGGTGGGGATCGCCACCTACCATACGGTGGCGGCCTTGTTGCCGGCGCTCGGCTCTTCCCTTCCGAGCTTCCTGCTCGCCTTCACCGTGCGGTGGCTGCTCCGGGAGGAGCCGGTATCCGCGGGGCTCCCGGCTGCGGGGCGCTGAGGCGACGGCCTACGGGGAGGCGGGGAGGGACTCCAGGAGGTCGCGGACGCGCTTCTCGATTGCGTCCCGGGCGGCGCGAAAGGCGGCGAGGCGAGCCGCCGCGTCGCCCGGTGCGGCGGCGGGATCTTCGATCGGCCAGTGGAGCGTCCGGACCGGCTGAGGGAAGACCGGGCACTCGGCCGCCGCCCGGTCACAGACCGTCACCACCAGGTCCATCCGGGCGGCCATGGCGGGGTCCAGGCCCTTCGCCTGCTGCCCGCTGATGTCAATGCCCCGCTCCGCCATGACCGCGACTGCGAGCGGGTGGACCCCTCCCCTCGGCCGGGTCCCGGCGCTGGCCGCCTCAAGTCGGCCGCCTCCCATCTCCCGCAGGAACCCTTCCGCCATCTGTGACCTGGCGGTGTTCCCCGTTCAGACGACGAGGACCCGGAGCGGTCGGCTCACGGACGGCCTCCTGGGCGGTTGCCCCGGCCGGGCTTGATCTTCCGGCGCTTCGGGATCCGGAGGATGTCCGGGCGGCGGTCCCGGGGTGGTCCGCCGGCGGGGCGGGGCGGGCGTGGGCTCGGGCGCGCTCCCGGGCCGCCGCGCGGGACATCGGGCTCGACCATCCGAAGACGCTCCATCGTTCCCGAGGCCGGGATCACGGGAACCTCTCCAGCGTGACACCTACCCTGTGGCTGCCCGGAGAGCCCCCGCGGGGGTGAGGCGGCGCTCCAGGTAGCCGGCGTAGCGGGACATCCCGTAGGTGCACAGCCAGTAGACCACCGCGATGAAGAGGTAGAGCTCGAAGGGGCGGATCTCGCGGTTGTTCACAATCTGGGCGGCCTTGGTCAGGTCCACGTAGCCGATGATGGATGCCAGCGACGTGTCCTTGAACAGAACGATGAATTGGGTCACCAGCGCCGGGATCATGTTCCGGAGGGCCTGGGGGAGGATGACGTGGCGCATGGTCTGGGCGGACGTGAGCCCGGTGGCCGTGGCGGCCTCCACCTGCCCTCTCGGCACCGACTGGATGCCCGCCCGGACGATCTCCCCCAGGTAGGCCGCCTCGAAGATGACGAAGGCCGCGAGGGCTATCCCGTACTCCGGCAGCGGAACCCGGAGCAGGATCGGAATGATAAACCAGAACCAGAAGATCACCATGACGAGGGGCACGCCCCGGAAGAACTCCACATAGCCGGTCGCGGGGATCCGGATCCATGGGGAACGGGCTAGCCGTCCCAAGCCGATGAAGATTCCCAGGATGAACCCGAGGACGATGGCGGGGATCGCCAGCCGGAGCGTGCCGCCCACGAAGTTCCCGAAGCCCAGGAACCCCTGGACCATGAGAAACTCGATGTTCGTCACGATAACGCCGACGTCCATGCTCAGTGCTCCGCCCGTCCGACTCGGGCGATCAGGCCGGGGATGGCGAAGCGGCGCTCCACCCGGGCCATCACCGCGGCGATGCCCAGGCAGAGGATCAGATAGATCAGGGTGCCCGCCGTCAGGGCCTCGAACGCTTTGGCGGTGTAGGTCTCGATCTGGCGTGTCTGGAAGGTCAGTTCGGCCACGCTGATCGTCAGCGCGATCGAGGAGTTCTTCAAGAGGTTCAGCGATTCGTTGGTCATCGGCGGGACGATCAGCCGGAGCGCGATCGGGATAATAATGAGGCGGTACGCCTGGGCCACCGTGAGCCCCGTGGAGACGGCAGCCTCGAACTGGGTCCTGGGGATGGACTGAATCCCCGAGCGGATCACCTCAGAGAAGCGCGCCCCGTGGTAGACCCCGAGGGCGAACATGCCGGCCCAGAACTCGAGGCCGTGGTTGAAGAGCCAGTCCTGGACCGGCCGGGGGAGGAGCGGCGGGACCCCGAAGTACCAGAAGAACATCCAGACGAGGAGCGGCACGTTTCGGAAGAACTCGACGTAGAAGGTGGCCAGGACGCGCAGCGGGCGGAGGGGGACGGTGCGGAGGGCCCCCGACAGGACGCCGAGGGCCGAGGCCAGAAGCCAGGCCAGCGCTGAGATCTCGAGCGTGGTCAGGAGCCCCTGGAGGAGCCAGTCACGCGACTGGCCCCTCCAGAGGACCGACCAGTCAAACTGATACTGCACCTTACTTCGGCACGGACTGG
>CAZRDA010000069.1:0-7802 GCA_964598715.1 uncultured bacterium
TCAGGCCCTCCTCGCTGGCCAGGATGGCGGCGGCCGCCCCGTCGCTCATGACGCAGATGTCCCGCCGGGTGAGCGGCCAGGCCACCATGGGGCTGCTCCGGACATCGGCCACCGTGAGGCGCTCCCGCTTCTGGGCGTAGGGGTTGTGGAAGGCGTTGTTGTGGTTCTTCACCGAGATGGAGGCCATCTGCTCCACGGTGGTCCCGAACTCCATCATGTGCCGGACCACCATCATGGCGTAGTAGCCGGTGTAGAACCCGCCCACCGGGTAGTCGAAGGAGACGTCCGAGGCCAGCGCGATGAACTCGTTCCCCTTCCAGGTGTTCACGTGGGACATGGTCTCGAAGCCGTAGGCCACGCAGACGTCCATCAGGCCGGAGGCGACCGACTTCCAGGCCTCCTGGAAGCAGAGGCCCCCCGTCGCCCCGCCCCCCTCCACCCGGTGCGAGGGCTTGGGGCAGAGCCCCAGGTAGTCCTGGACCATGATCCCGGACATCAGTTGCCGCTGGAAGTGGTCCGAGAAGTAGGAGGCCACCGAGCCGTCAATCAGCTCGACGGCCTTCCCGAAAGGCAGGTCCAGGTCCCGCAGGGCGTAGTCGAAGGCCTCCTTCACCATCGGCTGGAAGGTCACATCGGGCCGCGCCTTCGTGAACTTGCTCACGCCCCCTGAGACCATGTACACGGGCCGCATCGCTGCCCCCTCTCCCGAGCCTGCCGCCCTACCGGCGCGGCTTCACGTTCTGCCGCACGAACGCGATCGCGTCCTGGGTGCTCGCCCCCGGTGTGAAAATTGTGGCCATCCCCGCCTCTTTCAGCTTCGGAATGTCCTCGTCGGGGATCGTCCCCCCGCCGAAAACCAGGATGTCCCCCGCCCCCTTCTCCCGGAGCAACTCCATAACCCGGGGAAAGAGGTGCATGTGCGCCCCCGAGAGGCAGGAGAGCCCGATCACGTCCACGTCCTCCTGGACGGCCGCGCTCACGATCATCTCGGGCGTCTGCCGCAGCCCCGTGTAGATGACCTCGAACCCGGCATCCCGGAAGGCCCGCGCGATCACCTTCGCCCCCCGGTCATGCCCGTCCAGCCCCGGCTTCGCAATCAGGATCCGGATCTTCCGCTCGCCGCTCACCGCCGTTCTCCTGGTTCAGCGCCGTTGCGCAAGTGATCTGTCCCCCCTAGAAGTGCTCCCAACCCGTCCCCTCGTGGCCGAAACGGAACACCTCCGGGCGCAGGATCTCGCCCAGAATCTCCAGCGACTCCACCAGCCGCGGCCCCGGCCGGTTAAAGTACTGGTTCCCATCAGTGACATAGACCCGCCCGTTCCGCACCGCCCTCAGTCGCGACCACTCCGCCTTCCGGGTCAGCCCAGGCATCTCTTCCCGCGTGCGCTTGATGTCGAAGCCACACGGCAGCACGACGATCACACTGGGGTCCTTTTGGACTAATTCCTCCCAGGTCATCCATGGCGAGTGCTCCCCGGCTTCGCCAAAGAGGTTCATGCCACCCGCCATCTCGACCAGTTCAGGCATCCAGTTGCCAGCCGCCATAAGCGGCTCGATCCACTCAATGCAGGCAACGGTGGGTCCAGGCGACAAGGTCCGGGCCATCGCCGCAATGGCGAAGACCCGCTGTTTCAGACCTTTGATCAGCTCGACACCCCGCTCGGGGACACCCAGCACCTCGGCGACCCGCTGAATACCGGCCCACACATCCGTGAGAGTCCTCGGCTCCAGCGAGATGACCTGCGGCCGCGCCCCGATCCAATCCGCAAGCGCCTCCTCCACCTCCCGCAGGCTGACCGCGCAGACCTCGCACTGGGCCTGTGTGATGATCACATCCGGCCGAAGCTCCTTCAGCACATCCCCATGGACCCGATACACCGACAGCGCCTGGTCCAGAATCGCCTTGACCCGCCGGTCAATCTCGTAACTGCTCCCCTCCGGATTGAACTTCGGCTCCGTGCACACCGGCAGCTGTTTGACCGACCCGGGAAAGTCACACTCATGCGACCGCCCGACCAATCGGTCTTCGGCGCCAACCGCACACACGATTTCCGTACTGCTAGGGATAAGGGATACAATCCGTTGGGTTACCATGATCTCCCGGGCCGAACGTGTGCCGATCGAGAGCGAACGGGCCAACCGGTCAGACCCTCCCCGTCCGCCGCACCTTTGCGTACCCGACGGCTCGACCTGTCAATGACCCAACGAAGTGCGCGAAGCTCAACTCAGGCAGCGGCTCCCTGTATAGTCCCTTCGATCCACCTCTGCTGTCCGACAACAGGAAGCAGGCTGCATCGTAGAGGCGCTCTCGCACTAGCTTCTGGCAGAATAGCTCATAGCGTCTGGCGTAGGATGCATCACGATACTCCTGGAAAACGGGGAAGTGAGGCTCAGCGACACCTACCGGAGTGATGGACCCAGGTGCTTCCTCTAAGAGCATGAAGTAGCCAAGCCACGGCCTCGGGGATTCCTTGAAAGCGCCCTCTCGGTATGCGATCCACAGGTCCGTCGCGCTGCCCAGTGCCTCTTCGGTACGGTTGTTGTAGTTGTTTCCAAACGATGGGCCAACCTGGGACTTAAATTCAATTGAAGCCAGCAGATGGCCATCAACAACGACAAGAACGTCCCACTCCTTGGTGGGCCGAAAGAAGCCCGGCAACTCGACCTGCTTTTTCCTAAAGATCGTAGCGTCCGGTATGCCGCTCTCGACGAGCAATTCGCTCACAAGCCTGATAAATCCGTCCAGTTGGGCGCCTCCAGTTACCGCACCCCGGCTTCCCTGGTCACGCTTCCCGCCCCGCGCACCCTGCCTGCGGTGCTGTCGCTGACGGGTTTTCCAGAAATGCCCGATCGCTGCCGCCAACCGCTGCCGGAGGTCCTTCATTTCCGGGCCATCCCTACCTAAGCGCGTTTACGGTGGCCTTCCCGAAAAGATCGCTGGTGGCATCGCTAACCCGCCGATACGCATAGTCAAAGTAGTGCGAATCTATGTCGAACCCAATACTATTCCGACCCCATCTCGCTGCCGCCACATTCGTCGTTGCCGTGCCCATGAAAGGATCCAACACGGTGTCGCCGACAAAGCTAAACATTCGGATGAGCCGTTCCGCAAGCTCAAGAGGAAAAGGCGCCGGATGGTCTCTCGTGGATGCACCGGTCAGTCCGGACCAAATCTGTTGGAACCACCGTTGATGGTTGTCGGCGGAAATGACACTGAGGACCCGAGTGGTTACCGACGGGCTGCGGTACCCGCCAGGCTTTCGTTGCATCAGGATGAACTCGATATCATTTTTTATGACAGCATTCGGCTCATATGGCTTCCCGAGAAAGCTCGAACCTCGCTCCACTTCGTAGGCGGCGTTGGCAATCTTATGCCAGATGATTGGGGCGAGATTATCGTAGCCAAGCTTTCGGCAGTGCTCTTGAATGGATGAATGCAGTGGTACAACCGTATGCCGGCCTTCGTTACTGCGCCGAGAGAGACAGACATCACCCACCACGCAGACGAGCCGACCCCCTGGCACCAAGGCGTGGAAGCAGTACCTCCACACCTTGTCCAGTTCTGAGAGAAATTCCTCATAGTCGGTGACAAATGCGAGCTGACCCGGTGAACGCCGATACACTTTGAGGGTCCAGTAGGGGGGCGACGTTACAACTAGATGGACGCTCTCTTTTTCTAGAAAGTCCATTTCGCGTGCATCGCGAAGGTACAGATCGTGCGTTGTGGGTACTTGCCGCAACGTCGCATCGATGAGCGCTGTAAGTTTCGGATCGCGAGCGATCCGGGGTAGGTCCGTCTGTGGATTGTGCAGCTTACCCACCTGTTTCGGTATAAGCGGCTCGAAATCTGTTTTACCAGGTTGTGCCAACAGCCGTTTTGGTCTCAAATGTATTCCCCTCAGCAGCTTGAGCAAGACGATAACTGTTCACACCACTACGCGAGGCACCAGTTGCAGGCAAGCAAGGAACCAAGTGCATGCTACCTCGGATCACACCTGCCCTACCCTCAGATGATGTTTTGCTCGACGTGTTCGCCCCAGGTTTCGCGGAGGACGCCGATGATCTCGCCGAGGGTGGCGTACGCCTTCACGGACTGCAGGATGTGGGGCATCAGGAGGTCCTTGCCGAAGGGGTCGTCGCCGAGGGCGGCCTGGCGGAGGCCGTCCAGGGCCCACTTCACCTTGTCGTTGTCGCGGCGCTTCCGAAGGCCGGCGAGCTTCTCCGTCTGCTCCCGCTGCAGTCTCTCGTCAATCTGGAGGATGGGGATGGGCCGGGCCTCCTCGGTGGCGTACTGGTTCACACCGACGATGACCTTCTCCCCCTCCTCCACCGCCCGCTGGTAGCGGTAGGCGGCGTCGGCGACCTCCTTCTGGGGGAAGCCGCGCTCGATGGCCGCCGGCATCCCGCCGAGTTCGTCAATGCGCCGGATGTAGTCCGCGGCCGCCTCTTCCATCTCGGTGGTCAGGCGCTCCACGTAGTAAGAGCCGGCGAGGGGGTCCGCCGTGTAGCCGACGCCGCTCTCGTGGGCGATGATCTGCTGGGTCCGGAGCGCGATGGTGGCCGCCTCCTGGGTCGGCAGCGCGTAGGCCTCGTCCATGCCATTGGTGTGCAGGGACTGGGTGCCGCCGAGGATACCCGCCAGGGCCTGGATGGCTACCCGGGCGATGTTGTTGTGAGGCTGCTGGGCGGTGAGGGAGACGCCGGCCGTCTGGGCGTGGGTGCGGAGCATCCAGGAGCGGGGGTGCTTCGCCTTGAACCGCTCCCGCATGAGGCGGGCCCAGAGGCGCCGGGCCGCCCGCAGCTTCGCCACCTCCTCGAAGAAGTCGTTGTGCAGGTCGAAGAAGAAGGAGAGGCGCGGGGCGAAGGCGTCCACCTCGAGGCCGGCCCGGATGGCGTCCTCCACGTAGGCGATCCCGTCGGCCAGCGTGAAGGCTAATTCCTGCACCGCCGTCGCGCCCGCCTCCCGGATGTGGTAGCCGCTGATGGAGATCGTGTTCCACTTCGGGAGGAAGCGGGTCCCGAAGACCAGCGTGTCGGTCACCAGGCGGACGGAGGGCTTCAGAGGAAAGATGAATTCCTTCTGCGCGATGAACTCCTTCAGGACGTCGTTCTGGAGCGTCCCGCCGATCTGGTCGTAGGGGACGCCCTGCCGCTCACAGACCGCGATGTACATGGCCCAGGCTACGGCTGCGGTCGAGGTGATGGTCATCGAGGTGGTGATTTCGCCGAGGGCGAGTCCGTCGAAGAGGGTGGCCATCTCCTCCAGCGAGTCAATGGCCACGCCGCACTTCCCCACCTCCCCGGCCGCCATCGGGTGGTCGGAGTCGTAGCCCATCAGGGTCGGCAGGTCAAAGGCGACCGAGAGGCCGGTCTGCCCCTGGTTCAGGAGGTACTTGTAGCGCTTGTTGGTCTCCGCGGCGCTCCCGAACCCGGAGTACTGCCGCATGGTCCAGAGTCTCCCCCGATACATGGTCGGGTGGATCCCCCGGGTGAAGGGGTACTCGCCCGGGAAGCCGATGTCCTTCAGGTAGCGCCCCGGCGGCAGGTCGAGAGGCGTGTAGAGGCGCTCGACCGGCTTGTGGGAAACGGTGCTGAACTCCTTGGCCCGCTCCGGCGACTTCTCCAGGAGGGGCTTCAGGGTCTCCTCCTCCCAGCGGGTCGCCTCGGCCCTGAGCCGTTCCCGCTCCGTCTTGTCGTCCATGGTCATGCTCCTCTGTCCCCTCAGTGTCCGGTTGGCCGCCGCGCCCGCCAGGCTCGGCTCAAGCGGCCAGGTGCCGGCCGATGACGATCCGATGGATCTCCGAGGTCCCCTCGTAGAGCGTGAGGACCCGGGCATCCCGGTAGTGCCGCTCGATGGGGAAGTCCCTCAGGTAGCCGTAGCCGCCGTGGATCTGGAGGGCGGCCGCGGCCACACTGTTGGCGGCCTCGCTCGCGTAGAGTTTCGCCATGGAAGAGGCCACCCGGGCGGGCCGCCGCGCGTCTTTCAGGGCGGCGGCCCTGAGCGTGAGGAGCCGCGCTGCCTCCACCTGCGTCGCCATGTCCGCGATCTGGTGCTGGATCGCCTGGAAAGAAGCGATGGGCCGGCCGAACTGGCGCCGCCCCTTCGCGTAGGCCACCGCCTCCTCCAGGCAGGCCTGGGCAATCCCCACGGCCTGGGCCGCGATCCCGGCCCGCCCTCCCTCCAGTAGTTTCAGCCCAATCTCGAACCCTTCCCCCTCCGCCCCGAGGCGGTTCTCCACCGGCACCTCACAAGCCTCGAGGTGAAGTTGCACCGTCTCGGAGGCGTTCAGCCCCATTTTCTCCTCGACCCGCCCGACGGCAAAGCCGGGGAGGGCCGGCTCCAGCAGAAACGCCGTGATCCCTTCCCGGCCCCGCTCCGGCGCCGTCGTGGCGAAAGTGAGAATGAGCCCGGCCCGACGGCCCGAGGTGACGAATGCCTTTGTCCCCGTGAGGAGATAGCGGTCTCCCTGGCGGACGGCGACCGTCTTGAGGGCTGCGGCGTCGCTCCCGGACTCCGGCTCCGTCAGGGCGAAGGCGCCCAGGGTCGTCCCCCGGATAAGCCCTGGGAGGTACTTTTGCTTCTGCGCCGGCGTCCCGTACCGGACGAGGCACTCGCACGTCAGGCTGTTGTGGACCGAGAGGATGACCCCGGTCGAGGCGCAGGCCCGGCTGACCTCCATCAGGACCAGGGCGTGGGCGACGGCGCTCGCCCCGGGGCCGCCCTCCGCCCCCGGGACCGTCATCCCCATCATCCCGAGTTCGGCCAGCCGCCTCAGGGGTTTTTCGGGGAACTGGTGCTGCCGGTCCAGTTCGGCAGCCACCGGCTTCAGTTCCTTCTCGGCGAACTCCTGCGCCGTGTCCCGGATGAGCTGCTCGGCCCCACTCAGGGTGAAGTCCACGTCAGGCCCCCGGCAGGGCGGCCGCCACGATCTCGGCCAGATCCTTCGCCTGCGCCCGCCCGGCAGCATCCTTCACCGCGATCCCATCGCTCATCATCGTGAGGCAGAAGGGGCAGCCGGTCGCTACCACCCCCGCCCCCGTCGCCAGCGCCTCCTCGACCCGCTCGATATTGACCCGCTTCCCGATGGTTTCCTCGACCCACATCCGGCCGCCGCCGGCGCCGCAGCAGAAGGACTTCGGCCCGGAGCGCGGCATCTCCACCGAGCGCCCGCTCACCGCGGCGAGGGCCGCCCGCGGGGCCTCGTAGATGCCGTTGTGGCGACCGAGGTAGCAGGGGTCGTGGAAGGTGGTCACGGGCGCGGCTCCTTGCCGCGCCGCCGGCCTGATGCGCCCGTCCCGGATCAGGCCCTGGATATACTCGCTGTGATGCTGGACCTCGAAGTTTCCGCCGAATGGCTTGTACTCATGCGTGATGGAGTTAAAGCAATGAGGACAAGCAGTTATGATTCTCTTTATCATGTAACGGTTTAGGGTAGAAATGTTCCGCTCCGCAAGCGTCTGAAACAGGTACTCGTTGCCGATCCGTCGAGCAGGGTCGCCGGTGCACTGCTCCTCGGCCCCGAGGATCGCGAACCGCACCCCTGCCGCCTGCAAGATGCGGGCGAAAGCCCGGGCGACCTTCTGATTCCGCTCATCGTAGGCAGCGGCGCACCCAACCCAGTAGAGGACCTCCGGCTTCGGCTCCTCTACCAGAGTCTTCACGCCGAGGCCAGCCGCCCAGTCCGTCCGGGAGGCCCGCGCTCCCCGGTAGGGGTGCCCGCGCGTCTCTAGGCTCCTGAGCGCCTCCTGCATGGTCTGGGGGAACTGGGCCTGCTCCATCACCAGGTGCCGGCGCATCTCGA
>CAZRDA010000070.1:0-7760 GCA_964598715.1 uncultured bacterium
GCTCCAGGCCACCCTGAACCACCTGGGGGAACACGTGGAGAGCGCCCCGGCGGCCACCGCCGAGGTCGAGGCGCAGCGCAGCGCCATCGAACGCCTCCGGGGCGCGGGGCTTGCCTCCCACCTCTCCGTCAAACTCACGCAACTGGGGCTCGACCTGGATGGGGACCTGTGCGCCGCGCACCTGCGGCAGCTCCTGGAGGAGGCCGCCGCCATCCCCACCTTCGTCCGGATAGATATGGAGGGGTCGCCCTACACCGACCGGACCATCACCTTCTACCGGCGGCTCCGCCCCACCTTCCCCAACGTGGGGGTGGTGCTCCAGGCCTACCTCTACCGGACCCCCGCCGACCTGGAGGCGCTCCTCCCCCTCGGTGCAAATATCCGGCTGTGCAAGGGGGCGTACCGCGAGCCGCCCGCCGTCGCCCACCCTCGCAAGCGCGACGTGGACGCCGCCTTCCTGCGGCTGTCCGAGCGCCTCCTCTCGCCGGACAGCCTGAACCGGGGGACCTTCGCCGCCTTCGCGACGCACGACCCCCGCATGGTGGCCGGCGTGCGGCGGCTGGCCTCCGAGCGGGGCGTCCCCCGGGACCGGCTCGAGTTCCAGATGCTCTACGGGATCGGCCGCGACCTGCAGGCCGCCCTGGTCACCGCGGGCTACCGGGTCCGGATCTACATCCCGTACGGGGACGCCTGGTTTCCCTACTTCATGCGCCGGCTGGCCGAGCGCCCCGCCAATCTCGTTTTCCTCCTCCGGAGCCTGCTGCGCGGCTGAGGGCGCAGGCGGACGCCCGCTAGGTCGCCAAAGGCTCATCGGCCGGCCCGCGGCTTGACTCGCGGGGGGGCATCGCGGTATATAGGGGCGACAGCGTGGAGGGAACGGCAGGATGCTGAACGGCAGGTGTTTGGGGTTCATCGGCGGCGGGAACATGGCGGAGGCCATGATCCGGGGGCTGCTCAAGGCCCACCTGTTGCGGCCGCAGGAGATCCTCGCCTCCGACGTCGTGCCGGAGCGGCGCGCGTACCTGGAACAGACGTACGGCATCCGGACCTCGCAGGACAACGCGGAGGTGGCGGGCAAGGCCGACATCGTCCTCTTCGCCGTGAAGCCCCAGATCATGTCCCCGGTCCTGGACGGCCTCCTCGACGTCATGACGGACCACAAGGTGCTCATCTCCATCGCGGCCGGCATCTCCACCCGGTTTATCGCCGAGAAGTTCCCGGGGAAGGTCCGGGTGATTCGGGTGATGCCGAACACGCCGGCCCTGGTCCTGGAGGGGGCGAGCGCGCTGTGCGCGGGCGCCGACGCCCTGCCGGAGGACCTGGAGTTGGCCAGGCGAATCTTCACCGCCGTCGGGAAGGTGATCGTGGTGGAGGAGGTGCTGATGGACGCGGTGACCGGCCTCTCCGGGAGCGGGCCGGCCTATATTTTCCTGATCATTGACGCCCTCTCGGACGGGGGGGTGAAGGTGGGGCTCTCCCGGAAAGAGGCCCAGTTGCTGGCGGCGCAGACGGTGCTGGGGGCGGCCCGGATGGTGCTCGAGACCCACAAGCACCCCGGGGAGCTGAAGGACATGGTCACCTCTCCCGGAGGGACCGCCATCGCCGGCCTGCACACGCTGGAGGCCGGGGGGATCAGGACCACCCTGATCAACGCCGTGGAGGCAGCCACCCGGCGCTCCATGGAGCTGGGCCGGAAGGACTGAGGGCACTGCGGCCATGTTCATCGTAGGAAACTTCCTTAACGCTATCGCCATCACCCTCAAGTGGGTCCTCTGGACCTATATGTGGATCCTGATCGCCCGGGCCGTCATCACGTGGGTGGGCCCCGACCCGTACAACCCCATCGTCCAGTTCTTGACCCACGCCACCGAGCCCGTCCTCCGCCGCGTCCGCCGCCTCATCCCGATCCCGGGACAGTTCGACTTCGCCCCGCTCCTTGTCATCCTGGGCCTGCTCTTCCTCCAACTGTTCCTGGTCGAATCGATCCGGGACCTGGCGTGGAGCCTAAAAAGATGAAGATCGCCCCTCTGGACATCACCCGGCGGGAGTTCCGGCGCATCATGCGGGGGTGGGACCCGGATGAGGTGAGAACCTTCCTGGAAGGGGTGGCGGATGAACTGGAGTTGGCCGTGAAGGAGGCCGCGGTTCGGGACGAGCGGATCCAGAAGTTAGAGGGGCAGGTGGCGGGCTACCAGGAGCGGGAGGAGACCCTCCGCAAGACCCTCTACTCCGCCCAGCACCTGACCGAGCAACTGAAGGAATCCGCGAAGCGGGAGGCCGACCTGATCCGGAGGGAGGCGGAGCTCCAGGCCGCGACACTTCTGGAGCAGGCGCACCGGCAGGCGGGGGAGCTCCAGGCCCAGATCGCGGATCTCAAGCGGCAGAAGCAGCTCTTCGAGGCCAGGCTCCGGGCCGCTCTGAAGCTCCACATGGACCTGCTGGAGGGCCGGGGGGAACGGCTGGCGAATCCCTTCGCTCCTCCCTCCGCGCAGGCCGATGCCCCTCCTGAGGCAGGCCGGTCCTGACGTCCTCCTCACCATCCACGTCCAGCCCCGCGCCGGACGGGACGAGGTGGCGGGGCGCCGGGGGGAGGCCCTGCACCTCCGCCTCGTTGCCCCGCCCATCGGCGGGGCGGCCAACGCGGCCTGCCTGACCTTCCTCGCCGATATCCTGGATCTTCCGAAGGCGCGCCTCAGCCTGGTGGCGGGCCCCCGCAGCCGCAGCAAGGTCATCCGGATCGCGGAGATGACCGTGGCGGCAGTGGCGGACCGCCTCGCCCCGCATCTGTAGCCCGCCGCTCCCCTTGCCTACGGTTGCTCTGTCACCAGGAACTGGAAGACGAGAAGTTGCGGAGCCGAGCCCCGGTAGAAGCTCGCCAGGTCCACCAGGACCGCGCGCGCGTCGGCGGGCAGCTCCGGAAACAGGAGGAGCCCCCGCCGCTCGCCGCCGGGGGGGACGATCACGGTGGTGGTCAGGGCCGTACGCTGGATGGCCTGGAGGCGCTCCGCGCCCCGCTCGAGCCCGGCGAGGGTCCCGTAGAGGGCAGGGTAGTCCAGGGGGGCCTTCCGCCGCCCCTCCTGGTCCGCCAGGCGTGCCGCGGTGGGATCGAAGGAGAGGGCGTCGGGGGAATCGTTGCGCAGGTGCAGGAGGAAGGCCGTGGGCCCCGGGTTGCCTGCGGGGAGGTCGGCGAAGGGGTTGACGAGGTCGCGCTGCGCCGCGTAGAAGCGCTGGAGCGCTTCCCACGACAGGGCCCGGAGGCTCACCGTGACCCGCTCCAGTTGAGCGATGATGAGCTCGCCGGTGACGGTGTTGATGGGCAAGCTCTGCGGGGCGGGGGAAAGGAGCCGCGCCTTGGGACGATCGGCAGTGGTCGCGCAGGCGGCCAGCAGGACAGAGAGCCCGACCAAAAACAGAAGACCGGGGGAGGGCGGCCGGACCACCCTCCCCCGGGCATCCCTCGCTCGCTGGTCGGTCACCCCCGCATCGCCCGCAGCCGCGCGACCCGCTCCTCGATGGGGGGATGGGTCGAGAACCAACTGGCGAACGAGCGGCCGCTGAGCGGGTTCACGATGAAGAGGTGGGCCGTCGCCGGGTTCGCCGCGAGCGGCACATGGTGGCTGGCCTCCTGGAGGCGCAGCAGGGCGGAGGCCAGCGCGCCGGGCTTCTTCGTGGTCTGCGCGGCGGTGGCGTCGGCCAGATACTCCCGGGCCCGCGAGATCGCCATCTGGATCAGGAGCGCCGCAATGGGGGCCAGCACGGCCATGACGACGAGGCCGAGCATCCCGCCGCGATTCTCCTCGTCCCGGCTCCCGCCGAAGAAGGCGGCCCAGCGGGCCATGTTCGCCAGCATCATGATCACCCCGGCCAGTGTCGCCGCGACGGTGCTGATGAGCGTGTCGCGGTTCCGCACGTGGGCGAGTTCGTGCGCAAGCACCCCCTCCAGTTCCTCCCGATCCATGAGGCGGAGGATCCCCTCCGTCACCGCCACGGCCGCGTGTTGGGGGCTCCGGCCCGTGGCAAAGGCGTTGGGGGAGGCGGTGGGGATGACGTACACCCGGGGCATCGGCAGGCGGGCCCGCTGGGCCAGCCCCCGCACCATCGCCACGAGGTCGGGGGCCTCCGCCTCACTCACCTCCTTGGCGCCGTACATGGCTAGGACGATCCGGTCGGAGAACCAGTAGGCCCCGAAGTTCATCAGGAGGGCAAAGGCAAAGGCGATCACCATCCCCTGCTGCCCGCCGAAGAAATTGCCGAACACCACGAGGAGCCCCGTGAGGGCCCCGAGGAGCACCGCCGTCTTGAAGGTGTTGCTCATGGAATCGCCTCCTCCTTCCACCACTCCCACGTGCCGGGCCGACGCAACGAACAGACTAGGCGAGCCCCGGCAGCCTGTCAAGCCTCACCGGCCGGCTCCCGCTCGGTCTGGATCCGGCGGCTGAGCCCGCGTCGCCCCACGGGGACGAGGCCCGGGCGATCACTGTGCCGCTGCCGGAGTTCCTCCTCCACGGTGCGGAGCATGGTCTCGAACGTCTCCGCCATCTCCCGCCGCATCCGCTCCATCCGCTCCCGCATATTCAGGATGACCTCCACCCCGGCCAGATTCACGCCCAGCTCCTTCGTGAGGCGCAGGATGAGTTCGATCCGGGAGACGTCCTCGTCGGAGTACACGCGCGTGTTCCCCGGCCTGCGGGCGGGGCGGATCAGCCCCTCCCGCTCGTACGTACGCAGCGTCTGGGGGTGGACGTCGAACATTTCCGCCACCACGCTGATCAGATAGCGTGGGCGCTTGCTCCTGGTCATCTCGCCCTCGCGGCGAAAACCGTTAGCCTCACATCCACGCCTTCAGGTCGCGCCGCGGGTCCTCCGGGTCAAGTCGGGCGAACTCCCGGAGTAACTCCTGGGCGCGGGCATTGAGCGAGCGCGGCACGATCACCTTTGTCGTCACGTACTGGTCCCCCCGGCCGCCCCCCCGGAGGGCGGGAACGCCCTTTCCCCGGAGCCGGAAGACCTGCCCGCTACTCGTACCGGGGGGGACCCGCATCTCGGCGGGACCATCCACGGTGGGGACCTGGATCCGCGCGCCGAGGGCGGCCTCGGTGACGGTGACCGGGACGGTACAGTGGATGTTATCCCCCTTCCGCTCGAAGAACGGGTGGGGACGCACCCGGGTGACGATGTAGAGATCGCCGGGCGCGCTCCCCCCGGGCCCCGCCTCACCCAATTCAGCCAGCCGGATCCTGGAGCCGGTGTCCACCCCGGGCGGGATTTTCACTTTCACGCGCTCGGTCCGGGGAACGCTCCCCCGCCCGGCGCAGGCGGGGCAAGTCTGTGCGGGGACCCGCCCCGCTCCCCGACAGCGGCCGCAGACCCGCGCCCGCGCGAACACGCCCGCTCCCGTCGCGACCCGCCCGCTCCCGTCGCACGCGGGGCACCGGGACATCCGGGAGCCGGGCCGGGCCCCGGAGCCGCCGCAGGAGGCGCAGGGGGCCGACCGCTGAATGCTGATCTCGGTGGTGAACCCACGGATCGCCTGCTCGAAGTCAATGTCAATACTGGAATGCAGATCTTCGCCGTGCGGTGGGGCCTCCTCCCCGACTCCCACCCGGCCCCCGAAGACCCCCTCGAGCAGATCCCCCAGGCCCCCGAATCCCCCACGGGCGAAGTCCCCCGGGTCGAAGGGGGCACCGGAGAAGGGACCGCCGGGCCCCTGCCCGGGCCCGGCGGCCGTCCGGTGACCGAATTGATCGTACTCGGCCCGCTTCTGGGGGTCACTGAGGATCTCGTGGGCCTCCGTGACCTCCTTGAAGCGGGCCTCCGCGCCCTTGTCGCCCGGGTTGACGTCGGGGTGATGCCGCCGGGCCAGCCGGCGATAAACGCGCTTGATGTCCCGGTCGCTCGCCGAGCGGGGGAGTCCCAGGACCTCGTAGTAGTCCCGCTTCCCCATTCCGTCAGCACTCCCCCGGCCGGCGTTTCCAGGCCGCTGCCCGCTAGCCCGCTACTTCACGTCAATCTTGATCTGCTTAGGACGGGCCTCCTCCGCCTTGGGCAGGCTCACCTCCAGCACCCCATCCTTGAAGACCGCCTTGATCTTGTCCTGCTGGATCGTGGCAGGCAGCGTGAAGGAGCGCTGGAAGGAGCCGTACGCCCGCTCGATCCGGAGGTAATTCTCCTCCTTCACTTCCCTCTCGAACTTGCGCTCACCCCGCAGGGTGAGGGTGTTATTTCTGACGTTGATATCAATGTCCTCCCGGGTCAGGCCGGGCAACTCCGCCTTCAGCACGACCTGGTCCGGCGTCTCATAGATGTCCACGGAAGGCATCCAGGTAGACGTTGCGATCCCTTCCTCTTCTTCCCCCCGCGTCCGGGCCAGCGTCTGATCGAACAGGCGGTTCATCCGCTCCTGAATGGAGACAAGATCCCGGAAGGGGTCCCACCGCAAGATGGCCATCGTCTTCCTCCTTATCTCGCTTTGCTCCCGGCTACTTGTCCTTCTTCCCGAGGTCCTCGAATTCTGCGTCCACCACCTCGCCCTCCTGGGGGCCGCCCGGGCCGCCCGCCTTCTCGCGGGTCCCCCCGTCCGTCGGTGGCTGCTTGTCCTTGGTCGCCTGCTCGTACATGGCCTTGCCGATCCGCTGGGCGGCGGCGTTGAGCGCCTGCATCGCCTGCGTGATGCGCCCGCTGTCGCCCGACTCCAGGGCCTTCTTGGCGTCGGCGATGGCGTCCTCGATCGGCTTGATATCGGCGATCGGGATCTTCTCCCGGTGCTCGTTCAGCGTCTTCTCCGTGGTGTACACCAGGTGCTCGCACTGGTTCCGGAGTTCGATCTCCCCGCGCCGCTTCTTGTCCTCCTCCGCGTGCTTCTCCGCCTCCCGCACCATCTTCTCGATCTCATCCTTCGCGATGCCACTGGAAGCGGTGATCGTGATCTGCTGCTCCTTCCCGGTCGCGAGGTCCTTCGCCGAGACGTTGACGATTCCGTTGGCGTCAATGTCAAACGTCACTTCGACCTGCGGGATCCCCCGGGGTGCCGGCGGGATCCCCACCAGGTGGAACTTGCCCAGCGTCCGGTTATCGCGGGCCAGGTCCCGCTCCCCCTGGAGGACGTGGACCTCCACGCTCGTCTGGCTGTCGGCAGCGGTCGTAAAAGTCTCGCCCTTGCGGGTCGGGATCGTCGTGTTGCGCTCGATGAGGCGCGTCATGACCCCGCCGAGCGTTTCGATGCCGAGGGAGAGGGGCGTCACGTCCAGGAGAACGACGTCCTTCACGTCCCCCACCATGATTCCCGCCTGGATGGCGGCCCCCACCGCCACCACCTCGTCCGGGTTGACCCCCTGGTGGGGGTCCCTGCCGAAGAGCTCCCGGACCACCTGCTGCACCTTCGGCATGCGGGTCTGCCCGCCCACCAGCACCACCTGGTCAATCTGGCTCGGCTTCAGCCCCGCGTCCTCCAGGGCCTTCCGGACGGGCCCCAGCGTCCGCTGGATCAGGTCATCCACCAGTTGCTCCAGTTTAGACCGGGTGAGCTTCAGGCTCAGATGCTTGGGCCCGGAGGCGTCCGCCGTGATGAAGGGGAGGTTGATCTCGGTCTCCATCACCGTGGAGAGTTCGCACTTGGCCTTCTCCGCCGCCTCCTTCAGGCGCTGGAGAGCCATCCGGTCCTTGCTCAGGTCAATCCCCTGGTCCTTCTTGAACTCGGCCACGACCCACTCAATGACCCGCTGGTCGAAGTCATCCCCGCCCAGGTGCGTGTCCCCGTTGGT
>CAZRDA010000071.1:0-4482 GCA_964598715.1 uncultured bacterium
GCTCCGACGTCTGCGCCGTGCCGGCCGCGGGGGTGGTGGGGGAGGCCGTGGTGGCCTTCGAGGTGGCCCGTGCGCTCCGGGAGAAATGCGGGGGGGACAGTCTCCCGGAGATGCGGCGCAACTTCGAGGCGTACCTGAAGCAGGTCCGGGAATTGTGAGCGGCCGACACATCGTGCTCACCGGCATGATGGGGAGCGGGAAGACGGCGGTGGGGGAGCGCCTGGCCCGCTCCCTCGACCTTCCCTTCCACGATGCCGATGCGCTTCTCGAGGCTGAAGCGGGCAGGCGCATCGCCGACCTCTTCGCGAGGGAGGGGGAGGCGTACTTCCGGGCGTCCGAGCGGCAGATCATCACCCGGCTCCTCGCGGAGGCGCCCGGGGTCATCGCGACGGGGGGCGGGGCCTTCGTGGACCCGGAGAACCGGGCCCGGCTCAAAGCGTTGGGGACGGTCATCTGCCTCCTGGCCGACGCCGAGACGCTCTGCGACCGTGTGAGGGCGAGCCCCGACCGCCCCCTCATTCAGGGCCCGGACCCCCTGGAACGGCTCCGGACGCTGCTTCAGGCTCGCCTCCCCGCCTATGCCGAGGCCCACTACCTCCTGGATACCTCCGGCCGGACGCCCGACGAAATTGCCGAGATCCTCCGCCGCCTCCTTGCACCCCGGGAGCCTCTCGCCCGGCGGACCGTCCGGGTCGCCCTGGGAGAGCGGTCCTATGATGTTCTGATTGGCAACGACCTCATGGAAGAAACCGGAGAGCGCCTGCGGGCGCTCGGCCCGATGGGGCGGGTTGTCATCGTGACGGACGGGAACATCGGCCCGCTCTATGGCGCCCGCCTGGAGGCTGCCCTCCGGGCGGAGGGGTATGAGCCGACCCGGATCACGGTGCCGGCCGGGGAAGTCTCCAAGAGCCTGGAGGAGGCGGCTCGCCTCTACGAGGCATTCCTGGAGGCTCGCCTGGACCGCGAGGGAGCGGTCCTGGCCCTGGGTGGGGGAGTTGTCGGGGACCTGGCCGGCTACGCGGCGGCCACCTACCTCCGGGGGATCGCTTGCGTCCAGGTGCCCACTACACTCCTGGCGCAAGTGGATAGCAGCATCGGGGGGAAGGTCGGGGTCAACCTGCCCCGCGGCAAGAACCTCGTGGGAGCGTTCCAGCAGCCCCGGCTGGTCCTCGCCGATGTGGCCTGTCTCCGCAGCCTCCCGCTCCGCCAGGTGCGGGCCGGCCTCGCCGAGGTCGTCAAGTACGGAGTGATCGCCGACGCGAAGCTCTTCGTCTGGCTTGAGGATCACGCGGAGCCGCTCCTCGCCGCGGACGAAGAGGTCCTCGCTGACGCGGTCGCTGCCTCCTGCCGGATCAAGGCGCGGATCGTGGAGGCGGATGAGCGGGAGAGCGGGGAGCGGGCCATTCTGAATTTCGGCCACACGGTGGGCCATGCCATCGAGGCGGCGACCGGCTATGGTCGGTACCTTCATGGAGAGGCGGTGGCCCTGGGAATGCTGGTTGCCTCGCACCTTTCCGTCCGTCTCGGTCTGTGCTCTCCCACCCTCCCGGAGCGTCTCGGCCGACTCCTCGGGCGGATCGGCCTCCCCACCCGCGCTAGCGTTAGCATTGAAGATATATATACCTCAATGAGTTACGACAAAAAGGTAAAGCGCGATATTAACTATTTCATCTTGACAAAGGATGTTGGCTCTGCTACCGTAACGCGGGTCTTGGATCGAAATGCCCTCCGCGAGGCCCTGGCGGTCGTTGTAGGCCAATCCGCGGAGTGACCGGCATGCCCGATCAGCGGGATCTTTCAGCCGAGATCACCAAGTACGAGGCCCAGTTCTCGAAGGAGCCGCATTCCCGTATCTTTGCCCAGTTGGCGGATGCCCTCCGGAAGGCGGGTCGGCTTGAGGAGGCCATCCAGACCTGTCGGTCCGGGCTTCGGGACCACCCCACGTATGCCGCCGCGCTAGTCGTCCTTGGCCGGGCCCTCCTCCAGAAGGGCCAGCCTCTTGAGGCGGAAAAGGAACTCACGGCCGCCCTGAAATTGAGTCCCGGCAATGTCACCGCGCGCCGACTCCTCGCAGATGTGGCGGCCGCCCAGGGCAGGAAAGACGAGGCCCGGGAGCGCTACGAGGCACTGCTCAAGCAGAACCCTCAGGACCGGGAACTCCAGGAGGCGCTGGCTCGTCTAGAGCACGCCCAACCCCCCCCTCCTTCTCCACCCCCCCTGCCTGGCACGACGCCTCCCGTGGCGATGGGCGTGGTTGCCGGCGCGGAGCAGGCCTGGGTTTTGCCGGAGGTGGAGCCGGTAGAGATGAGGGCTTCTTCCTTGCCGGTGGGCCGAGCAACCGAAACGCTCGCGGACCTGTATGCGCGGCAGGGGTTCGTGGAGCGCGCGACAGACCTCTACCAGGAACTATTGCGGCAGGACCCCACCCGCACGGATCTGCGGCGGAAGTTGGAGGAGATGGAACAGCCCGCCCCGGCGCCAGCGGCGGCCACAGGCGCGAAGCAGGGGAAGGGGGGCGACTTGGCCGCCCTCGAGCGCTGGCGCGAGGCCGCCCGCCGCCGCAAGGGGGACCTCCGGGGAGGGACTTCGTGAGCCTCCAGGACGCGCTCGGGGGGCTCCTCCGGAGGGTGCAGGAGGGAGAGGGTGTACTGGTGATGGACCGGGACGGTCTGCCCGTGGAAGTCGTCCCCGGCGCGAACGAACCCTCCCCCGAGGCCATCAGCGTGGAGTGCGTACCCCTGCTCCGGGGAGCGGAGGCCCTGGTGCAGGGGCTCAACCTCGGGGCGTGGGTCCACCTTGGCCTGCTGACGGCACGGCGGAATATCCACTTCGTCCCCCTCGGGGAGGGCTGCACGCTTGCCCTCCTCACGCGGGCGTCCGGCAACGCGGCGACTGGCCGGCGCCTCGTCCGGGAGGAGGCCCCGGCCCTCCGGGCCCTTCTCTAGGGGATCGCGGCCTCCCGCCCGGCCCGACCTCCAAGGCACCCCATGCGGATCCTGGTCCTGCACGGCCCCAACCTGAACCTCCTGGGCACCCGGGAGCCAGAGGTGTACGGCCGGCTCACGCTTGCGGAGATCGAGGCCGAAATGCGGCGAGCGGCCGGCGCGGCCGGCGCGGAGGTGCGGTTCGCGCAGTCGAACCACGAAGGGGGCCTCATTGATGCTCTCCAGGACGCACGGGGATGGGCGGATGCCGTCGTCTTCAACCCCGGCGCCTATACCCACACGAGCGTAGCCCTTCGCGACGGCATCGCTGCTGTGGGGCTCCCCACGGTGGAGGTCCACCTGACCAACATCCACGCCCGGGAGCCCTTCCGCCACCACTCCCTCACGGGGGAGGTCGCGGCCGGGGTGATCTCGGGGTTCGGCGTGCACAGTTACCTGCTTGGCCTTCAGGCGGCGCTGACCCTGGCGCGCCAGCGGCAGACCCGCTAAGGTGCCAGGGACCCACCGGACGGAGCATTCCGGGTGATCTCGTCCAATGATCTGCGGCCCGGCGTCAAGATCGAACTCGACGGTGTCCCCTATGCGGTCACGGTGTACCAGCACCACAAGCCCGGCAAGGGCGGGGCCATCGTCCGGACCAAGGTGAGGAACCTCCGCACCGGCGCCCTCGTGGATCGGAACTTCCGGTCCGGGGAAAAGGTCCCCCTCGCCCGGATTGACGAGCGGAAGGTCCAGTTCCTCTATCGGCAGGGGGCTGAGTTCCACTTCATGGACCTGGAGAGTTACGAGCAGTTCTCCCTGAACGGGGACGCGCTCGGGACGGCCAGCCGCTTCCTGAAGGAGGAATTGGAAGTGACCCTCCTGTTTCACCAGGGGCAGGCGCTCGGGGTGGACCTCCCGACCTTCGTGGTGCTTCAGGTGGTGGCGACGGATCCGGGCGTCAAGGGCGACACCGCGTCGGGAGGGTCAAAGCCGGCCACGCTGGAGGGGGGGGCCGTGGTGCAGGTGCCCTTGTTCATTGAGGTCGGGACCAGGGTTCGGGTGGACACGCGGACGGGGGCGTACATCGAGCGGGCATGAGGCGCGCCACGGGGAAGGGCAGACCTATGGACCTGAAGGAGATCCGGGCCCTCCTGAAGCTGCTGGAGGAGTCCAACATCGAGGAACTGGAAGTCGAGCGGCAGGGCCAGCGGGTCCGGATCCGCCGGCGCGGCGACAGCGCCACCCCGCCGCTCGCCGCCCCGTCCTCTCCCCCGCTATCACCGGTCTCTTCTTCGCCCGCGCTGCAGGCTGCCCCCGCCGCCGTCCCGCCCGCTCCCCCCGCCCGGGCCGAGAACCTGGTGACCATCGAGTCGCCGATGGTGGGAACCTTCTACCGGGCTCCCGCCCCCAGCGCAGAGCCGTACGTGAAGGAGGGGCAGGTGGTGGAGAAGGGCTCGGTCCTCTGCATCATCGAGGCCATGAAATTGATGAACGAGATCGAGGCGGAGGTGAAGGGGCGCATCGCCTCGGTCCTCGTGGAGAACGCCCAGCCGGT
>CAZRDA010000071.1:4582-7755 GCA_964598715.1 uncultured bacterium
GAGATCGCGCTGCGGGTCATCCGGGCCTGCCGGGAGATGGGGATCCGCTCGGTGGCCGTCTACTCCGAGGCCGACCGGGACTCGCTGCACGTGGCGCTGGCCGACGAGGCGGTCTGCATCGGCCCGCCGGAGTCCGCCCAGTCGTACCTGAATATCCCCCGCATCATGAGCGCCGTCGAGATCAGCAAGGCGGACGCGGTCCACCCGGGGTACGGCTTCCTGGCCGAGAATCCCCACTTCGCCGAGGTCTGCCGGGCCTGCAAGGTCACCTTCATTGGGCCGCCGCCGGAGAGCATCCGCCTGATGGGGGACAAGGTCCAGGCCCGCCAGACGGTTGCCGCCGCCGCCGTCCCGGTGGTGCAGGGGAGCTCGCTGAGCGTGGGCAGTCCAGAGGAGGCGCGCGCCATCGCTGCGGAGATCGGCTACCCCGTCATCATCAAGGCCGCGGCCGGCGGCGGGGGCCGGGGGATGCGGATCGTCCAGGCCGAGGCGGACCTGGCGAAGGCGCTGGAGGTGGCGCAAGGGGAGGCGGGGGTGGCCTTCGGGAACCCGGCCGTGTACATCGAGCGGTACATCCGGAATCCGCGCCACGTGGAGTTCCAGATCCTGGCCGATGCCCACGGCGAGGTCTTGCACCTGGGGGAACGGGACTGCTCCATCCAGCGCCGCCATCAGAAACTGATCGAGGAATCCCCCTCCCCGGGCATGACGCCGACGCTGCGCGACGCCATGGGGAAAGCGGCGGTGGCCTCGGCCCGGGCGGCGGGATACGTCAATGCCGGCACGATCGAGTTCCTCCTTGACGAGGACGGCCGGTTCTACTTCATGGAGATGAACACCCGGATCCAGGTGGAGCACCCGGTGACGGAGGAGGTGGTGGGCCTTGACCTGGTGAAGCAGCAACTGTGCATCGCGGCCGGGGAGCGCGTCCCCCTCCGCCAGGAGGAGGTCGTCCTGCGGGGCCATGCCATCGAGTGCCGGGTGAACGCCGAGGACCCCGAGGAGTTCCTCCCCTCCCCGGGGAAGATCACCACCCTGCGCCTGCCCGGCGGGCCGGGGGTGCGGGTGGACACCCACGCCTATGCGGGCTACACGATCCCGCCCTATTACGACTCCCTGATCGGGAAACTGATCGTCCGGGGCCAGGACCGAGCCGAGGCCATCGCTCGGATGCGGCGGGCCCTCCAGGAGTTCGTCGTCCAGGGGATCAAGACCACAATCCCGTTTCACCTCCGGGTGATGGATCATCCCGACTTCGTCAAGGGCGCAGTCTCGACGAACTTCCTGGAGCGCCTCAGCCCGGCCAGCCAGTAGCCCGCATGCCGCTGCCCCGGGACGCCGCCCATGCCCTCTGTGTCATCACGGATGAGGGCGTCTCGGGCCGGAGCCACGAGGCGATCGGCGAAGCGGCCTTGAAGGGGGGGGCCCGCTTCCTCCAGCTGCGGGACAAGGGAGGCGACCTCCGGCGCCTTCTTGAAGCGGCCCGGACGCTGGCGCAAGCCTGCCGGGAGGTGGGAGCCCTGCTCGTCGTCAATGATCGCCTGGATGTGGCACTGGCGGCGGGGGCGGACGGCGTCCACCTGGGTCAGGAGGATCTTCCGGCGGCCCTCGCCCGGCCGCTCCTCGGAGGCGGCCGGCTCCTCGGGGTCTCAGCCAACCGGCTGGAGGAGGCAGCCGCCGCCGAGCAGGCCGGGGCGGATTATCTGGGCGTTGGCCCCGCGTACCCCACGGCCACCAAGGAGCGGATCCGCCCCATTCTGGGGCCGGAGGGCCTCCGGGCGCTCCGGGCGGCCACGCGCCTGCCGACCTTCGCCGTGGGGGGCATCACCCTGGAGCGGGTCCCGGAGGTCCTGGCCACCGGCGCCGACGGCGTTGCGGTCATCTCGGCCATCGCGGCAGCCCCGGACGTGGCTGCGGCGACTCGGGCCTTCCTCGAGGTGCTCGCCGCGGCGTACGCCCGGCGCCGGATTCCCGGAGGTCCAGGGCGCAAAGAATCCTATTGACGGTTCAGGGAAAGGTGGGCTATATTCCGGCGCACACTACCGGTATCGGATACATTGTTTGGCCACACCTTTCCGGGCCGATCTTGCGGCCCGGCCTTTTCCCTCGATTTTCATGGATCGGGGTTCTCGGGTCTCATGGACTGGAGGGTCTGGCGTCTCCCCGCGGCACCGGTGAGGCGTGCCGGATCCCGGCCGGGCGTCTATCAGGAGGCGCCCGGGGCCGGCCGATCTCAAGCGCCAGTGGCGGCTGAAGTCCGGCGCCTGTCGGGCGAGACGGAAGGAGCGGTGGAGGAGGCAGCGGCAGCCCTGCGGGCAGGTCGCCTGGTGGCGTTCCCGACGGATACGCTGTACGCCCTGGGGGCTGATCCCTGGAACGGGGAGGCTCTCGGGCGGCTTCTGTTGGCAAAGGGGGGCCGGGAGAAGGCCATTCCCCTCCTCCTGCCGGGCGCGGATGCGCTCGGCCAAGTGGCCCGAGAGGTGCCGGTCCTGGCCTCGGTCCTGGCGAGCCGCTTCTGGCCCGGCCCCCTGACGCTGATCCTTCGGGCTCCGGCCGACCTACCCCGGGCGGTGACCGGGGGGGCGGGGACGGTGGGGGTACGGGTCCCGGGTGGCCCGGTGGCGCGCCGCCTCCTGCGGCTCGTGGGGGGGCCGATCACGGGGACGAGCGCCAACCGCACGGGCGCGGAACCCCCGCGGCGAGCGGAAGAGGTGGCGGGGGAGGTCCTGATCCACCTGGAGGTCCTCCTCGATGGTGGGGCGTGCCCGGTGGGAGTGCCCTCCACGGTCCTGGATCTCACGCTGAGCCCACCCTGCGTGCGGCGGGCCGGCGCGGTCTCGGTGGCGGCGCTGCGGCGGGTGGAGGGGCTCCAGGAACTGCGGGAGCCGGGTGAGGGCCCCCCGGCTTGACGTACCCGCGGGGGCAGGGCAGGGTAATCCTCGCGGCGGGGCCGTGTGGCCCTGGGCCGAACGGCCCTGAGAAGGGGGTGAGAGACGAGAGCAGAGCGCGGTGCAGCAGGTGTCACGAGTGACCGCTGAAAATAGGGAGAGACATATGGCGAAGAGGAGACTCGCAGGAGGGTTGATCGCGCTGGCCGCAGGGCTGGCGCTCCTGGCCTGGCCGCCGGCCGAGGCCCAGCAGAAGGGGACCATCAAGATCGCCACCCAGAGCCC
>CAZRDA010000072.1:0-5167 GCA_964598715.1 uncultured bacterium
CTCTCGAAGGGATCATCCCGGATGCCCATTCCCCGCGGATCTCCGGCAGAAGGATCTCTGGGGGCCCCGCGCCGCCTGGAGGGGACTCTAGCAAAAAAGCGGGCGTGCTTCAACGGGGGGCGCGCCGTCCGGGTGAGCGGGCGCGCGGCGGTTGTCGGGCGGGCCGACCGCCGGTAGAATGGCGGCGGCTCCTGGGCCGGGAGGGAAGAGAGTGGAGGGGATCACTGCCGTTCCGGGGATTCAGGTCGGCCACTTTACGGACCTCACGGGGGTCACGGGATGCACCGTCCTGCTCCTGGAAAGGGGCGCGGTGGGGGGAGTGGATGTCCGGGGCTCGGCCTCCGGGACCCGGGAGCTGGACCCCCTCAGCCCCGGCCACCTGGTCGAGGAGGTGCACGGGCTCCTGCTCGCAGGCGGGTCCGCGTACGGCCTGGAGGCGGCCGCCGGGGTCATGCGCTACCTCGAGGAGAGGGGGGTCGGGTTCCCGGTGGGCGTGACCGTCGTCCCGATCGTCCCGGCGGCCATTCTCTTTGATCTCGCGATCGGGGATGCCCGGGCCCGCCCGGATGCGGCGGCCGGCTATGCCGCCTGCCAGGCTGCCTCGGCCGGGCCGGTCGAGGAGGGGAGCGTGGGGGCCGGGACCGGAGCCACCGTGGGGAAACTCTTTGGGATCGCCCACGCGGTCAAGGGGGGCCTCGGCACGGCCTGCCGCGCCTTGCCCGGAGGGGTGGTGGTGGGGGCTCTCGCGGCGGTGAACGCCTTCGGCGATGTCCGGGACCCGCGGACGGGCCGCATCGTGGCCGGGGCGCGCGATCCGGCCGAGCCGCGGCGGTTCGCCGACACCGCCGCCCAGATGCAGGCGGGAATAGTCAAGCGAGCGTTCGGCGTCTCCCCCAACACCACCCTCGCCGTGGTGGCCACGAACGCGAGCTTCACCAAGGTCCAGGTGACGAAGGTGGCCCAGATGGGGCACCTGGGCCTCGCCCGGGTCATCCAGCCGGTTCACACCACCCTGGATGGTGATGTCGTCTTCGCGGTCGCCACGGGGAGGGTCGAGGCCGACCTCAACACCGTCGGGATGGTGGGGGCGGACTGTCTCGCGGAGGCGGTGCTGCGGGGGGTCCTCACCGCCCGGGGGCTCGGGAAGGTCCCCTCCGCCCGGGAGATCGCTGGCGAGGCGAGCCCTAGGATCACCGATGCGGAAGCCTGAGAAGGGGATGGGCAGGTCGCGGCGCCGCTGGGGAGAGTCCAGGCACTCGGACTAGGGTTTCTCCCGGTCGGGCGGCTCTCTCTTTGGCGTCACGTCAATAGCGTCCTTGCCCGTGACGCTCTCCTTGAAGTTCTTGATCGCCTTCCCGAGGGCTGAGCCCATCTGGGGAAGGCGCGAGGCGCCGAAGAGCAGCACCACAATCAGGAAGATAATCAGGAGCTCGGGAAGTCCAAGGCCGAACATCTGTCCTCCTGGGATACCGGCGCCCGGGGGGAGCCCCCCACCGGGAACGCCTCCAGCATCCGCTCATCCTGCCCCCCCTGTCAATCCCAATTTGCGCGACCCGGTGCGGCGGGCGGGGGCGTGGCTCACCGGTAGGGGAGGCGCTCGTCCCCCTGCCGCCGCGTGACCCGCACCTGGTCGAAGTACTCCAGGAACGGGATGGCGTACTTCCGGCTCACCCCGAGCAGATCTTTGAAGGCAGGGACACCGATGCTGCCGTGGGCTTTGAGGTGCTCGAGGAGCATTCCCTTGGCCCGCTCCACGTGCTCCCGATGGAGGAACAGGTCGTCCTTGATCCGGACGAGGGTGCCGTCGTCCACCAGCCGGAAAAAGACCGCCTGGGCGAGTTTCCGGTCGGGCCCGGCGCGCTCCAGGGCTGCTTCCTGCCCCGGCGGCTGGAAGCCGGCCTCCCGGTAGAGGCCATCGAGCCGCCCCTTGGCTTCCTCCTCCGTCCCGCTGAGGCGCGGGGTGTGCGAGGCGAGCCGGACCTTGTCCCGCTCCTGGACCAGGACCCCCGCCACCTGGAGGTCGCCCAGGAGCTTCCCGAAGAGGGGCGTGGAGATCTTCCCCGGGAGCTTGCTCCGCAACTCCTCCTTCGCGAGGCCATCCTTCAGCGGCTGCTGCTGGTGAAACTCCCCGAGACGGGCCTGGATCTCCCCCGTGAGGCCCTCATAGGTTCTCCTGTGGAGGTAGGCCTCCTCGTCCCGCCCCCCGACCGGGACGATCCGTGCTGCTGCCAGGAGCCCTCGCAGCGCTTCCCGGAGGGGGCCGGGTTCCAGGTCACTCGCCCCGCGCAGCGCCTCGGGGGTCCTCGGCGCCGGCCCGGCCTGAAGCAGGAGCCGCTCGATCCGCTCGGCGGGGGAACCCCGCTCCAGGATCCGGAGGTGCTCCAGGATCTCCTGGCGCTTGCGCCGCCGCTCGGGGGGGGCCGGGTCCAGGATCATCCCGCCGCCGATGGTGACGGCCGGACTATACGAGCGAATGACAAAGCGATCCTGGGGGAGGGCGACACCGGGGGACTCGAGCCGGAGGTGGACATAGGCTGAGGCCCCCGGTTCCAGTTCTTCCCGGTCCAGCAGCACGACCCGCGCCAGCAGTTCGCTGGTCCCCATGTGAAAGCGGACGCGCCCCCGGTTCTTGAGCGGGCGGGGGGCGTCCGCCAGGAGGGTCAGGGTGGCGTCCATGGCACTCGAGGAGCGCAGGGTTCCCGGGAAGCAGAGGAGGCTCCCCCGCGCGATGCCGGAGACCTCGATCCCCGGAAGGTTCACGGCGGTCCGCTGGCCGGCGGAGGCCTGCTCCACCGTCTCCCCGTGGACCTGGAGCCGCCGGACGCGGGAGCGGAGGCCCTCCGGCAGGACGACCACCTCGTCCCCGACCTTGACGCTCCCGGCCAACAGGGTCCCGGTCACGACCGTCCCGAACCCCTTCATGGTGAAGACCCGGTCAATGGGGAGGCGGAAGATCCCCTCCACCCGCTTGGGTTCAGCCTCGGCCGCCAGCGCCGCGAGGGCCGCCTTGAGCGCCTCGAGCCCCTGACCGGTCGTCGCGGAGACCGGGACGATCGGCGTCCCCTCCAGGAACGTTCCCTTCATGAAGGTCCGGATCTCCTCGGAGACCAACTCTAGCCAGTCGGGGTCCACCAGGTCCCGCTTGGTGAGGGCCACGAGGCCGCGCGGGATGTGCAGCAGGCGGCAGATGTGCAGGTGCTCCCGGGTCTGGGGCATGATCCCCTCGTCGGCGGCGATGACCAGGATGACGAGGTCAATCCCCCCGACGCCGGCCAGCATCGTCTTCACGAACCGCTCGTGGCCCGGGACGTCCACGATGCCGAGGCGCAGCCCGCCCGGAAGCGTGAGGTGGGCGAAGCCCAACTCGATGGAGATCCCGCGCTCCTTCTCTTCCTTGAGCCGGTCGGTGTCAATGCCGGTCAGGGCCTTGACCAGGGAGGTCTTCCCGTGGTCAATGTGCCCGGCCGTCCCGACGATGATGTGCTTCATCCGAGGAAGCGCCCTACTATGGCTGGACGGTGACGCGGGCCTGGCGGGAGTAGGCCATTCTCTCGGGATGGCTGTACAGGGTGAAGCCGTCTCCCCGGACGTAGCCGATGAGGGTGATCCCCAGGCGCTTGGCCCCCTCCACGGAGAGGGAGGTGGGAGACGTTCGCGAAATGATAAACGGGATGCCCATGTGGGCGCCTTTGCGGAGCATCTCGGAGGAGATCCGCCCGGTGCTGAGCAGGATCCGGCCGGCGGTCTCGATCTCGCGGAGCATCGCCTCGCCCCGGATCTTGTCCAGGGCGTTGTGGCGGCCCACATCCTCGGCGACGATGAGCAGCCGCTCGTCGTCGGCCAGCGCGGCGGCGTGGACCCCCCGCGTCTGCTGGTACAGGGTGGCCGCCTCGTACAGGAGGCGCATCAGGGGGAAAACCTTGTCGGGGTCCAGCGTCCGCTCCAGGAGGACTGGGGCGTGGTCGAGGAGGCTGTTGGAGAAGGTGACGCCGCCGCTGCAGCCGGAGGTGTAGATCTGCCGCTTCGGCGGGGTGAAGGTACCCCGCAGCCCGACCTCGGCCAACCCCTCCTCCGGGTTGACCTCCAGGGAAGTGATATCCTCCAGGCCCCGGATGATTCCCTCGAAGGAGAGGAACCCCAGCACCAGGCACTCGAGCCTGACCGGCGTGCTCATCAGGGTCGCCAGCTCGCGCCCATTCACCAGGATGGTCAGGGGCTGCTCGCGGACGACCCCGATCTCCTCGGGCGTGAACTCCTTGCCCCTGTACCGGTAGATGATAGGCATCGCACTCCCGGGGCTTTCCCTCGCGGCCAGGCCGGCGGCGGGTGCTCCCATTATAGGCGCCCGGTCGGGGCGCCGCAAGGCACGGCTCGTTTGACAGTCCCGGCAGCCGCTGCTACGCTTCCGTCGCGTCCGCAGCGCCCGCGCTGAACCCGGGGAGAGCGATGGCGAGGCCGCCGTCGGCCCTCTCAGAGGGCCAGGGCTCCGAGAGCGAGGGGGTGTCCGGGCCCCCCGTCGTCGTCCGTTTCAGCGCCACCGAGCGGGCCTTCCACTGGGGCGTCGCCCTACCGACCCTCGTCCTGCTCGTGACCGGGCTCTTCCTCCGCTTTGGCTGGCTCCAGAGCCTCATGGTGGGCTACGACCGCCGGGTGGGACTGCGCCTCCACCTGGTGGCGGGACTGGCCTTCCTCTTCGCCCCTCTCCTGGTCATCCTGCTCGGCAGCCGGCGTCCCCTGGCGGAGGCCGGCCGGACTCTTCTCCGGATGGAACGGGGGGACCTGCGGTTCCTCCGGGATCTGCCCCGCTGGCTCCGGAACGATCCGGAGGCGGGCGGGGAGGTGGGGCGGTTCAACGGCGGGCAAAAAGTGAACGCCCTCGTCAGCGGCATCACTCTCTTCATCGCCACTGCCACGGGGGTCTTCCTCTGGGTGTTTCCACCCCTCCCCGAGGCTGCGACCGGTGCCATCCCGGCCCTGACCTTCTGGGTCGCCATCGTGCACGAGGCGACCACGTACATCCTCCTCCCGGTCCTGCTCGGGCATATCTTCATGGCCTTGGTCCACCCGCGCACCCGCGAGTCCCTTCGGGGGATCCTCTTCGGGTTTGTGGACGCGGAGTGGGCCCGCCGGCACCACCCCCGGTGGTACCGGGAAGTGGAAGGAGCCG
>CAZRDA010000072.1:5267-7716 GCA_964598715.1 uncultured bacterium
CCGAGTCTTAGGTTTCGAAGCTTCCGATCTCCCGCCAGGCGGGGCGCAGAAGGACCAGCCGCTGGACGTGGAGCCGGCCGCCGGCCTGCTCCACGACCTCCGCCTTCACGATGTCGCCGGCCTGGAGCGATCCCAGAGGCAGCGTCTCCTGATTCTCTCCCACGATCCGCGTCGCCTCGGTGCAACAGACGCGGCAGAACTGCGCCTCGGTCTCCTTCAGGCGCAGCTCCCGCTCCTCGGCGTCCACGAGCGTCACCATGCCGTGCACGGTACGGAGGCCCATCATCCCTCACCCCTTTCTCTGCCCCCGGGCGAACCCGGGGTGAGCGCCGGACCCGGCTCAGGCTCCCCCGGCCGGCCCGGGCCCATCGTGAACCCGCGCTCGGCCGCGATCAGTTCCAGGTGCGGGCTCCCCAGGTCCTCCAGCCAGGGAATCAAGCCGAAGAAGTCCTTGTTGTCAATCTGCTTCAGTGCCCGCCGGCAAGCGTGACACGCCTCCAGCCTGCACCGCTTATCCGCCTCGTCGTACAGGATCGTGAGCTGCCTGTGATCCCGGTTCCCGCAGAACGGGCACTCCCCTCGCCGAAACCGCCACTGGCAGCCGCAGAGCCCGCAGTGCAGGTACCGGTGCGCTGTCGTCTCCTGGCCCCGGTGCTCCGAGGTAGCGGGCGCCGAGCCGCACACCGGGCAGAATCCCCGGGACCACTCGGTTTCCTCTGCCAGGTGCTGTAGCCGAGCCGCCGCGGCTTCCAAGCTTGGTCGCAGGCTCGCCTGCAACCAGAAAGGGAGCAACGCGTCCGGGAGCCCGTAGGCGGCGCCGGCCCGCGCTACCTCTTCCCCCCCCGCGAGCCAGTCTGCCGCGATATTCCGGAGGGGGAGTTCCCCGCTTCTGAGCGCCCCTGCGAGCGCCCCCGCCGGCGCGCCGGCCCTCGCTTCCATGAGGGGCTCGAGGCGCCAGAAGAGCGCCTCCGCCGCAGCCCAGTCCACCGGGAGGGCCACCGGTGGGAGGAGCGGGAATCCCTCGCGAAGGCGATCCAGCGCCTCCGGCTCCGCCAGACCCTCGACATCAACCTCGGCGACGGTCTGGTGCTGCGCCTCCAGGACCTGCCCGTGGAAGGTCAGGAGATCCACCAAGGGCGGTCGCCGCCGCTTGAGCAACTCCAGCGCCCGGGCAATGTCCTCCCAAGGGTACTCCCTCAGCATGCCCGGGGCCGCCCCGCCCTCACGCCGTCAGTCCCAGGGCCTGCCCTGCGGCGAAGATCAGAAACTTCGTCAGAAAGCCGCCCAGCAGGATCAGGATCGCGGCCGCCGTCAGGGTCGCCCCCGCCGGCCGCCGGTATCCCCCGGGGAATCCATCTCGGAACTCCAGGACCAGGGGGATCGCCAGGCCGAGGATCACCGCGCCGCCCCAGAACGGCAGCGCGTAGGACCCGCTCGTGAGCAACTGGAGCGCCCGGACCGTCTTGGGCGTCCCCCCGGAGACATTCCAGAGGTAGGCGCCGAGGATCAGCGCCTGCAAGATCAGGCACCAGGTGTAGGTCTTCCGGAGCTTCGCGAGTGTCCGGGCCGGCCCCCCATCCCGCAGTTGCAGGATCAGAGCGAGCGTCGCCCCCGCCCCGGTCGCGGCCACCACCAGGAAGAGGGCCCCGCCGAGCCGACTGTCCATCCAGAGCGGCTGCGCTGTCGCGGAGAGCAACTGGCCGGTATAGGCCGCCAGGAAGAATGCGGAGAGGCCGCCGAAGAGGCCCAGCGTCCGGCGGAGGCCGAGGTTCTCCGGCCGCTCATTGAAGCTTAGAAAGGTGGAGACGGCCGCGAAGGCCCCGAAGAGGCCGAGCCCCCAGGCGCCGACGCTCATCGGGGAGTACGGCTTGAAGTGGAACGGGCCGAGGGTGATGGCCCCCTCCCCGATGGCTGTTGACGGCTTGGCAACCATGAGCATGTGCAGGAACCGCCCGGGCATCCCCAGGTCAATGATCAGGATGAGCCCCAGGATGGGTGCGAGAGCCAGGGCCAGGGTATAGCCGGTGCGGGCCATCCCCCGATCTTCGCTCGAGCCGAAGTTGTCGGCGATGGCGGCCAGGACGTAGGACGCCCCTGCAATCCCGCCCAGGAAAAAGTAGAGGTCAATCAGCCAGGGCCACCCGGGTGTCTGGGTCATCGGGTTTCCTCCCTCTGAGGTGGGGGTCCGGCCCAAGGGGCCGCCCGCCGCCGGCCAACTGGCCGCTACCTACCCTGGCCCCGCTCGCGAAAGGCCGCGACGGCCCCGATGGCCACGCCGACCGCCGAGAGGATGCTCCACCCGGCATCCAGGGGGACTTTCCGCTGGGGGAGCGGCACCGGCTTGGGGGGCAGGCCATAGACCTCCGGCTTGTCCAGGAGGAGGAAGAAGGCGTTCAGGCCGCCCACCACGTCGTCATCCACCCCGTAGAGCTGGGCGTCCTTCTCCCCC
>CAZRDA010000073.1:0-7504 GCA_964598715.1 uncultured bacterium
GGGGGAACCACGGGAGGGTTCCCCACGGGGGCCGGGGGCCGGGGCGGCGCCGGCGACAGGACCCGGACGTTGTCACGGTGATTCTGTCGTTTGTATTAGAGCGGCCAGCGCTCCATCCCGTAGGACATCTCCCAGAAGGCGTACTCGTAGCGGCTGCTGGTCAAGAAGTGGCGGCGCATGCGGTCCCGCTCGGCTCTGCCCGCGCCCTCTGCCAGCCGGTCGGTGAGGTCCCGGAGCCACCGGGCTAACTTGGTGAACTCGTCGCCGCTGTAGGTCCGGATCCAGTCCGCATACGGGTTGCCGCGGCCGGGCCGCTGCCCCTTGGCGAGGGCGGTGCCGAGTTCCCAGTACCCCCACTGGCACGGGAGAAGTGTCGCGCAGAGCTCCGCCAGCGTGCCGGAGGTCGCCACCTGAAGCAGGTGCCGGGTATAGGCGTAGGCAGTAGGGGCGGGCACGGTCTGCTCCAGCGCCGCCGGGCTCACGCCGAACCGGCGCGCGTAGCGGCGGTGCAAGTCCATCTCGGTGTGGAGCGTGGCGTGCAGGAGAGCGGCGAATTCCCCCATCGTCGTGAGGTCGTCCGCCCGAGCCACGGCAAGAGCCAGGACCCGGCTGTACTCCACCAGGAAGACGTAGTCCTGGCAGAGGTAGAACCGGAACCGCCGCCGCGTGAGGCGCCCGCTCCCGATCCCCCGCACGAAGGGATGGGCGGCGATCCTGCGCCAGATGGGATCCGCCTTTCTCCGCACGTCCGCCGTGAAGGCCATCTGTCCACCCCCCCGCCAGCAGGCCACGCGCCGAAGGCGGCTGAGACCGCGGCCGGCAGGAGCCCGCGGAGAATCCAGGTGGGCGTCTAACTAGCGAAAAAAACAGGTTCCAGAAGGTTTCCGGTGAGGCGTCCTGAAATCCGACACCGGCCCGGGATACACCCGGCGGACGGGTCTGTGGCCGAAGGGCAACATGCGGGTCCCGGCCCCCGGCGACCGCCAGTATACACGATTTTCCCCGGCGCGCCCCTCGGGTTGGACGGGACGTCGAGCCGGGTGAATCCTGGCACCCTCCTTGCTCGTCTGAAACGATGAGGCACCCGGCTTTGACAGGAGGCGCGGCCGCCGTATACTACGTATACTGCATAGATGCAGGGCGTTACCGCCTGGTGCAGTCATCATTGTCGCGTCCTGCTTCCTCCGTCATCACCGCCCACCGCTGCCGATCGGGGCGGCAGGGGGCATGCGAGGCATCAGCGACGCGGGCGGCGGGAAGGCGCTCCAGGAGCGAGGCTGCAGCCGGCGGACCGACGGGGGTGGACCTGACCTCTGCGCTCCCCAGAAACGGGGAAGACGCGCAGGCCGGGTGCCGAGGTGATGGCGGAGGAACCCATCGTCGGCCCCCGGCTTTTTTGCCCTTTGGCCGGGAAGGAGGCCGGTGCCTGTGACGGTCCTGGACATCTACCGGAAGGCTCTGGCCCGGCCCGCGAGCGCCCCGCTGCTGCGCGCCAAGCGAGGCGCGGCCTACCAGGACGTTACGGCCGGGGAGTTCTCCCGTCAGGGAGAGGCCATTGCGGCCGCCCTGGCGGCGCAGGGGATCCGCCCAGGGGATTGCGTCGGCATCCTCTCGGAGAACCGCCCCGAGTGGTTGCTGGCGGATTACGCCCTGGTCCGCCTGGGGGCGGTCAGTGTTCCTCTGCACGCTACCCTCCCGGCGGCCCAGGTCCAGGCGATCCTCCGCGACGCCGGCGCCCGCCTTACCCTGGTGTCCACGGCGAGCCAGCGGGAAAAGATCGGGCGGCCCTCGTGGCTGAGCCGGGCGCCTTCGGTGATCGTCTTTGATCCTGCCGCAGCCCGGCCGGGGGACAGGACGCTCGCCGACCTCATCACCCAGGGCGGGCCCCCACCAGTGCCGGGCAGCGAGCCGAAGGCCGAGGACCTTGCTACCCTGATCTACACCTCAGGAACCACGGGGGAGCCCAAGGGGGTGATGCTCACCCACGGGAACCTGGTGGCGAACCTCACCGCCCTCGAGGGCCTGGCCCCCCTCGGTCCCGAGGACGTGGCTCTCTCCTTCCTCCCCCTCTCCCACGTGCTCGAGCGGATCGCCGGGACGTACCTCGTCCTCATGTGCGGGGGGGTCGTGGCCTTCGCCGAGAGTCTTGAGACGCTGACCGACAACATCCGGGAGGTGCGCCCGACCCTGATGATCGGCGTCCCCCTCTTCTACGAGCGGATGCGGGCAAAGATCCTGGCCGAGGCCGAAAAGAAGCCGGCCCCGCTCCGGCGCGTCTTTGCCTGGGGCCTGGCGGCATCCCGTGCGGCCTTCGCCGCGCGGCAGGCGGGTGACGTGCCTCCCCTCCCCCTCCGGCTGAAGGCGGCGCTCGCAGACCGGTTCGTCGGCGCCCGCGTCCGGGCCGCGCTCGGCGGGCGCCTCCGCCTCCTCGTCTCTGGCGGCGCGCCGTTGCCCGTGGAGGTGGGGGCCTTCTTCCACGCGCTGGGTCTTCCCGTGTACGAGGGCTACGGCCTCACCGAAACCTCGCCCGTGGTCAGCCTGAACCGCCCGGGCGCCCTGCGGCTGGGGACCGTGGGGCCACCCATCCCCGGCGTGGAGGTCAGGATCGCGGCGGATGGGGAGGTTCTGGTCCGGGGGGCCAACGTGATGGCGGGCTACTGGCGGAAATCCCGGGCCACCCGGACCGCCCTCAAGGACGGGTGGCTGCACACGGGCGACCTCGGCCACCTGGATGAGGCGGGCTTCCTGGTCATCACCGACCGGAAGAAAGACCTGCTGGTGACGGCCGGGGGGAAGAAGATCGCCCCCCGAGGCCTGGAGGAGCGGATCCGCCGGCACCCCGCGATCCGGGACCTGGTGATCGTGGGCGAGGGGCGCGCCTTCCTCGCCGCCCTGGTGGTCCCGCGGGAGGAGGCGCTCCGGGCCCGGGCGGCGGAGGCCGGAATTCCGGGGGAGACGGGCGACCTCCTCAAGGACCCGCGGACGGAGCTCCTCCTCCTCGGCGACCTGGACCGACTGACCGCAGACTGCGCCCCGCACGAAAAGGTCCGCCGGATCCTCTTTCTCCGGGAGCCTTTCAGCCTGGCCAGCGGGGAGATGACCCCGACGCTCAAGGTCCGCCGGGCCGCGGTGGCGGCCCACCATCGGGAGGCCATCGAGCGCCTGTACGCGGGCGAGACGCCGGCCCGCGCCACCTGGATCAGCCTCGGGGGACGCCTCCTCTCCCGCCTCTCCTGGCTGCCCCGCTGGGTGCGGAGGAGCGCATGAGGCCGATCCGGTCGGTGGCGGTCCTGGGGGCGGGGGTCATGGGGCGCCAACTGGCCGCCCTCCTGGCGAATGCCCATCTCCGGGTAACGCTCCTGGATGTCCTGCCGACAGGGCTGACGGCGGCAGTAGAGGAAGCGCAGGTCCGCAACCGGCTGGCCCGCGAAGCAGTAGAGGCCATCCGGCGGTCAAGCCCGCCGGCCCTGTTCCTGCCCGAGCTGGCTGACGCCATGCGGGTCGGAAACCTGACGGACCACCTCGGGTGGCTCACGGAGGTGGATTGGGTCCTCGAGGCCGTGGCCGAGGATGCCGGAATCAAACAGGCCCTGTTCGCCGCCGTGGATGCCCACCGCGCCCCAGGGACGCTCATCAGCAGTAACACTTCGAGCCTTCGATTGGCTGGCCTTACCGCCGGCCGCTCGGAGGACTTCCGCCGCCACTTCCTCGGGACCCACTTCTTCAATCCGCCCCGCTACATGCGCCTCCTCGAGATTGCGGGGACGACGGAGTCCGACCCGGCCATCCTGGAAGGGATGGAGGCCTTCGGCACGTCGGCCCTGGGCAAGGGCGTGGTCCGGGCGAAGGATACGCCCGGCTTCATCGCGAACCGGATCGGCGTCCACGCCACGCTCATCGCCTTCCGTGTCATGGAAGAAGAGGGGCTCTCCGTCGAGGAGGTGGATGCTCTGACCGGCCCCCCGCTGGGGAGACCGCGGACCGCCGCCCTCCGGACGCTCGATCTGGTCGGCCTCGACACCTTCGCCCGGGTCGTCCGGGCCATCGGGGACCAGGCAGAAGCGGACGAAGACCGGTCCCTCTTCCGGGTCCCCGCGCTGGTCGAGGGGCTCCTCAAAGCGGGACGCCTCGGAGAAAAGACCGGCGCAGGCTTCTACCGGACAGCTCCCGACGGGGCCCGCTTGGTCCTCGACGTGAAGACGCTGGAGTACCGCCCGGCCGAGCGGAACCCCTTCCCGGCGCTCGAGGCCCTGCGGGGCCTGGAGGACCCCGGGGAGCGGCTGCCGCGCCTCCTGACCGCAGGCGATCGGGCGGCAACGCTCGCCTGGCGCCTGCTGGGCGGGACCCTCCGCTACGCCGCCGCCCGCGTGCCGGAAGTCGCCGATGGGCCGCTCGCCGTGGATCAGGCGATGCGGTGGGGCTTCGGCTGGGATCTGCCCCCCTTCGCCGCCTGGGACGCTCTCCGCGTCGGGGAGGTGGCCCGGCGCCTCTCGGCCGAGGGGTCGCAACTCCCGGCCCTCGTCGAGGCGGTGCTGGCAGCCGAGCCGAGTGCCTTCTACCCCGAACGACGAGGGGTGCGGATGGTCTTTGACCTCGACGCTCGAGGCCACCTGCCGATGCCGGAGGATCCGGCAATCCTCTCGCTCGCCCGGCGGAAGCTCGTGGGGGGTCTGCTGGAGCACCGCGGGGGGGCGAGCCTGGTGGACCTGGGGGACGGGGTCCTCGCGCTCGAGTTTCACAGCAAGATGAACGCCCTGGCTGCCGATGCCCTCGCGCTGCTCGAGCGCGGCCTCTCCCGGGCAGCGAGCGACTTCGCCGCCCTGGTGATCGGCAACCAGGGTTCCCACTTCTCCGCCGGGGCGGACCTGAGCCTCCTGCTGTTCGCCGCCGAGGAGGAGGACTGGAACGAGATTGACAGGATGGTCCGCACCTTTCAGCGGGCGGTCCGGTCGGTCCGGGAGGCCGCGGTCCCCGTCGTGGCCGCGCCCTTCGGTCGGACGCTCGGGGGTGGAACCGAACTGGCACTCGCGGCCCACCGGGCGGTGGCCGCGGCCGAGACCTACATGGGTCTGGTTGAGACCGGCGTGGGCCTGATCCCGGCCGCGGGGGGCTGCGCCGAGATGCTACGCCGCCACATGGCCCTCCTCCCACCGGAAACCGGCCTCGACCCCCAACCCCTGCTGAAGCGGGTCTTCGAGACCATCGCCTTCGCCAAGGTATCTTCTTCGGCTCATGAGGCGCGGCGCCTGCTTCTGCTCAGGCCGGAGGATGAGATCGTCATGAACTCGGACCGGCTCCTCGCGGAGGCGAAGGCCGTTGCTTTGCATCTGGCGCGGGCGGGCAGGCCGCCTCTCCCGCCCGCCGGGCCGATCCCGGTCCTGGGGGAGCCGGGCTTCGCCCTGCTCTCCCTCGGCATCCACCTGGCCCACCGGGCCGGCCACATCACGGCCTACGAGCGGGAGATCGCGACGGCGCTGGCGCGCGTCCTCACGGGAGGAGAGCGGTCCCACCCGGGGACCGCCACGGCCGAAGAGATCATGGACCTGGAACGCGAGGCCTTCCTCCGCCTCCTCGGGCGGCGGGAGACCCAGGAGCGGATCCGGCACACCCTGAAGACCGGGAAGCCACTCCGCAATTGAGGATGATCATGGACGAGCCAGTCATCGTGTCGGCGGTCCGGACGGCGGTGGGCAAGGCCCCGCGGGGAAGCCTCCGCTACGCCCGCCCAGATGAGATGGCGGCGGTGGCCATCCGGGCCGCGATCGCCCGGGTCCCGGGGCTGAAGCAGGAGGCGGTGGACGACGTGATCCTCGGGTGCGCCATGCCCGAGGCGGAGCAAGGGCTGAACGTGGCGCGGCAGGCGGGGCTCCGGGCCGGCCTGCCGGTCTCGGTCCCAGCCTGCACCATCAACCGCTTCTGCGCCTCGGGGCTGCAGGCCATCGCCTTCGCAGCCGAGCGGATCCAGACCGGCGCGGCCGAGGTGGTGGTGGCCGGGGGAACGGAGAGCATGAGCCTCGTCCCGATGGGAGGGTTCAAGATCGCGCCCAACCCGGCGCTCATGGCCGAGTACCCGGACGTGTACCTCAGCGTTGGGCTCACCGCCGAGGTCGTCGCGGCCAAGTGCGGGATCCCCCGGGAGGCCCAGGACCGGTTCGCGCTGGAGAGCCACCGGAAAGCCGTCGCCGCCCTGCGGGAAGGGCGCTTCGCCGAGGAGATCGTCCCCCTCCCCCTGCCCGCCGAGAAGGGTACCCCGCACGTCCTCTTCGACCGGGACGAGGGCCCCCGGCCGGACACCTCCCTCGAGGTGCTGGCCAAACTCCCGCCCGCCTTCCAGAGGGACGGAACGGTGACCGCAGGGAATACCTCCCAGATGAGCGACGGCGCCGCAGCCGTGGTCGTGATGGGGAGGCGGCGCGCCGAGGCGCTCAAGGTGAAACCCCTCGCGCGGTTCCTCGGCTACGCCGTGGCGGGCCTCCCCCCGGAGGAGATGGGGCTCGGCCCCGCCTACGCGGTACCGAAGGTCCTGCGGCAGACGAACCTGAGGCTTGAGCAGGTGGACCTGATTGAACTCAACGAAGCCTTCGCCGCCCAGGTCCTCGGGGTCATGCAGATGTTGGGCCTGGATCCCGCGAAGGTGAACGTGAACGGGGGGGCCATTGCCCTCGGGCATCCTCTGGGCTGCACCGGCGCGAAACTGACCGCGACGCTGCTGTACGAACTCCAGCGGCGCGACGCCCGGATCGGCCTCGTCACCATGTGCGTCGGGGGCGGGATGGGGGCGGCGGGCCTCTTTGCGCGGGAGGAGGGAGGACGCGCGTCATGACGGTCCCCGCAGCGCAGGAGGTCCCCCGCATCCTCGGCGGCGCCTTCCTCCTGGGGGAGACGCCGGCGGCGGCGATCTTTACCCCGGAGGACCTGACGGCCGAGGAGCGGATGATGGGGCAGGTGGCGACCGACTTCGTGGCCCAGGAGGTCCTCCCGCGCCTCGAGGCGATCGAGCACCAGGAGCCGGGGGTCATGGTGAGCCTGCTCAAGCGAGCCGGCGCGCTCGGGCTGCTGGCGGCCGACGTCCCGGAGGCGCACGGAGGCCTCAGCCTCCGGAAGGGGGCCTCCCTCCTGCTGGCGGAGCCGCTCGGGGCAGTGGCCTCCTTCGCCGTCTCCCACGGGGCCCACACCTGCATCGGCACCCTCCCTCTCGTCTACTTCGGGACACCCGAGCAGCAGGCCCGCTATCTCCCCCGCCTGGCCAGCGGGGAGTGGCTCGGCGCCTACGCCCTCACCGAGGCCGGATCCGGCTCCGATGCCCTCGCGGCCAAGACCACGGCGGTCCGGACCCCGGACGGAGCGTACCGGCTGAACGGGACCAAACTCTGGATCACCAACGCCGGCTTCGCCGACCTCTTCACGGTCTTCGCCAAGGTGGACGGGAGGGACTTCAGCGCCTTCCTCGTGGAGCGGACCTTCCCGGGCGTCTCCGTCGGCCCCGAGGAGCGGAAGATGGGGA
>CAZRDA010000074.1:0-7489 GCA_964598715.1 uncultured bacterium
TCTCCTGGCCATGGGAGCAAACCTGCGGCCGTCGCTCACGCCCGCCCTCTCCCCGGTCGTGTGGGCCACCGCGGCGGCGACCGTTCTCTCGGGCCTCCACTATATCGTCCAGGGGGCCCGGCAGTTGAGCGTGGGCCCGGTGGCCTCACCCGGACCCCGCGCTGCCCGCTGATGCCCCCCTCCCGCCTCCTGCCCGCTCCCGTCCTGAGCCTCGCAGCTGCCGCGGTGGCCGGCTGGGTCCTCTACCGGCTCCGGGGCCTGCTGGGGTTGCTGTTCATTGCCATCCTCCTCGCCTATTTGCTGGATCCGGCTGTGACTGCGCTCTCCCGCCGGGGGGTCCGCCGCGGGGTGGCCGCCCTGCTCCTCGGGCTCGGCCTGGTGGCGGTGACGGCCCTGGCCCTCGCATTCATCCTGCCGGCTCTCTGGGACCAATTGGTCATGGCGAGGCAGCGTTTCCCGGAGGGGCTGGCGGCTCTCGAACGGAACTTCCGCCCCTGGTTCAGGGACGTGACCGGCCGGGACCTCCCCCTGAGTCCTGCCGAGTGGGTCCGGGAGGGGATGGGGCGGGTGGAGGCGCTCCTCCCCCAGGGGCTCGCGCTGCTCCGGGACTTCGTCGTGGGCACCTTCTCCAACCTCGTAGCCTTTGTGTTGAACCTTCTCGCATTGACCGTCGTCCCCCTGGTCGCCTACTATCTCTTGCGCGATTTCCCGGTCCTTCTCGCGCGGGCGGAGGAGGCGATCCCGGTGCCGTACCGGGGGCGGGCGGTCGGCCTGGCGCGGGAACTGGACGGGATCCTCCGGGCTTTCTTCCGCGGGCAGCTCACGGTCTGCGGGCTCGTGGCCGGAACGCTCACGGTTGGCCTCGTCGTCCTGCGGGTGGATCTGGCGCTCCTGCTGGGTTTTCTCTCGGGGGCGGCGATCCTCATCCCGTACCTGGGCTTCGCGCTCGCCGCGGGCGTGGCGCTCCTGGTCACCTGGCTCCAGGGAGGGACGGCCGGGCAGTTCCTGGGCGTGGCGGGGCTCTACGGGGTGGTGGCCGTGGTCGAGGCGTTTCTGCTCACACCCCGGGTGGTGGGGGGTTCGGTCGGCCTCCCAGCGGCCCTCGCCCTCGTCGCGGTCCTGGCCGGGGGAACCCTGTTCGGGTTCTGGGGGATCCTGCTGGGGGTCCCGGGAGCCGCCGTCCTGAAAGTGCTCGCGCGGGAGGGAGTCCGCGCATGGCAGGGATCGGCGGCGGCGAGCCGCGGGGAGGGGCTGTGAGAGGGCAGGGGATTCATGTCGCTGCGGTGGCGCCGGGCTCGGCGGCCGAGGCCGCTGGACTCCGGCCCGGGGATCTGTTGCTTTCCGTGAACGGCGCAGTCCTCCGCGACGTCATTGATCTCCGGTTCCAGAGCGCCGACGAGTCGGTCCGCCTCACCTGGCGCGATGCCGAGGGGACGCCGCGGCGGGCCGCGTTCGCCCTCGCGCCCGGGGAGGGCCTGGGGGTGGAGGCGCATCCCTTCACGATCCGGGCTTGTAATAACCGGTGCGTCTTCTGCTTCGTCCACCAGAACCCGAAGAGGATGCGCCGGGGGCTCTACTTCAAGGACGAGGACTATCGGATGTCCTTCCTGGCGGGCCACTACATCACCCTGACCAACCTGACGGAGGCCGACCTGGACCGGATCGTTGCGCAGCGGTTGAGCCCGCTCTACGTCTCCGTCCACGCGACCGACGTTGTCCTTCGGAACCGGATCCTCGGGAACCCCCGCGCCCCCGACCCGCTGCCCATCCTCCGGCGTCTGGCCGTCTCGCGCATCACGCTCCACTGTCAGGTGGTGGTCTCTCCGGGGCTCAACGACGGGCCGCATCTCGCGCGGACGGTGTCGGATCTGGCGGACCTGCACCCCGCCGTGGCCTCGGTCGCGCTGGTGCCGGTCGGTCTCACGGCCCACCGGGAAGACCTGCCGGCCCTCCGGCCCGCGACGCCGGCGGACGCCAGGGACCTTCTCGGGACGGTGCAGGGCTGGCAGCGGGGCTACCGGCGCCGGCTGGGGACCCGCTTCGTGTTTCCCTCGGACGAGCTCTTCCTCCTCGCCGGGCTTCCGATCCCGGGGGCAGGCTACTACGAGGGGTTCCCGCTCCGCGAGAACGGTGTTGGGATGGTTCGCCACTTCCTCCAGGAAGCGGCACGGCTGCTTCGCCGCCTGCCGGCGGTCCTGCCGGACCGGCGCCACGTCACCGCCGTCACCGGGGAGCTGGCCGCGCCCGTGCTCACGCCGGTGATCGAGCGGCTCAACGGGATCGCCGGCCTCCGCGTGGAGGCTGCAGTCATCCCGAACACGTTCTACGGGGGGACCATCAATGCGGCCGGGCTCCTCACCGGGGAGGACATCCTGAAAGGGCTGGGGAGCCGGCATCTGGGCGAGGCCGTCCTCCTCCCGGAGGTATGCTTCCACCACGACCGGGACGTCTTTCTGGACGACTGTTCCCTGGAGACGCTCGCGGCGGCCGTCGGGGTGCCGGCCCTGAAAGTCCCGGCGACGGCGGGAGGCCTCATCCGGGCCGCGCTGGGTGGGCGGGGGCTCGGTGGGTGGCGCGACGTGCGTCCCCCTGGCCGCATCCCCTCCGACTGTTAGCGGGATCTCCCCGGCGGGCCCCCCGGGGGAAGCACCCGCAGGGGGGTCAGGAGTCCGCGGAAGACCCAGCCCTCGAGGCCGCCCGGCGTCCTGACATTGCTCCAGTCCCCGCGCTCGTCGAGGACCTCCACCCCTTCCCCCCGATTGAGGTGTCCCAGGATCGGAAAACGCGGCCCTGGTCCTTCCCGGACGTCGGCCCGCTCGGCGGTGACCGTCCAAGTGGGCGTGGGCGTGCCCGAAGGAGGGTCGGATGCCGCGGGGCGCTGCCTTCGGGGGGGAGGGGGCGGAAGGGCTGCGACCGGGTTGCCGGCGGCGTCGTAGACGAAGTACCCGGACGGCACAGCCTCCCGGAGCATCACGAGAGCGGAGGCGAGCCAGACGCGCAGGAGGTTTTCGGCCGCGGTCCCGGCCCAGTGCCGCAGTGGTCCCGGGACTGCCGTCTGCTTCTCTGACCCCCTCGGATCGCTGCTCGTCACGATCCGGCTGGTCAGGAGACCCCCGTTTCGGCTGTCCAGCAGGCCGAGTTCCGTCACGAGGACCCCTCCGCCAACGGGCCCGCGCCCCTGCGCGTCTCGTCCACGAAGGGGGCGAGGACGAGTCGCGCCCGACGGGGAGCGGGAGAAGAGACCCGGGCGTCCTGAGGGGCCGCGCAGGCAGGGACGAGAGCCAGCAAGAGCACCGCCGTCGCGGGCAGGGGACGGGGCATGAGGACCTCCGGCGCCTTCTGCAATGCCCCGCGATGGTAGCACGCTCACCGGAACGCCTGTGGTAGATACGGGGGTGGAGGGAGCGGATGGAGAGGCCGACCATCGCCATCGTGGGCAGGCCCAACGTGGGGAAGTCCACGCTCTTCAACCGCCTGGTCGGGGGACGGCAGGCGATCGTGGATAACCTGCCGGGGGTCACGCGGGACCGGATCTACGGGACCGCGGAGTGGCGGGGCCGCCGGTTCGCCGTCGTGGACACGGGCGGCTTCGAGGCCGTGACAGCCGATCCCCTCACGGCGGCCGTGGAGGCCCAGACCCGCGTCGCGATGGAGGAGGCCGACTGCGTGTTGTTCCTGGTTGACGGGCAAGCAGGCCTGAACCCGGCCGATGCCGCCTTCGCGCGGATCCTGCGGGAGGAGGCGACCAGACCCGTCCTGCTGGTGGTGAACAAGGTGGACTCGGCCCGGGCGGAGCCCCGCGCCGCCGAGTTCTACCGGCTGGGCTTCGAGCAGCTCTTCCCGGTTTCGGCCGAGCACGGGCTGGGGGTCGGGGATCTGCTGGACGCGGCCCTGGCCCTCCTGCCACGGCCGGCGACTACGCCCGAAGAGACCGGAGCCGTCACCGTAGCCGTGGTGGGGCGTCCGAACGTGGGGAAGTCATCGCTCGTGAACCGGCTCCTCGGGTTGCCCCGGGTCATCGTGAGCCCCGAGCCCGGGACGACGCGGGACGCGGTGGACACGCCCCTGACCGTGGCGGGGCGGCCCTACGTCCTCGTGGACACCGCCGGCATCCGGGCCAAGCGGAAGGTCGGCTACCGGGTCGAGGCGTACAGCATCCTCCGGGCACTGCGGAGCATTGAGCGGTGCGACGTGGCCGTCCTGGTGCTCGACGCCACCACCGGTGCGGTCGAGCAGGACCAGAAGATCGCCGCCTACGCGGCCGAGGCCGGCTGCGGCCTCCTCCTCGCGGTGAACAAGTGGGATTGCGCGCCGCAGGGGGCGGCCGCCGACCAGTTTGTCCTTGAGTTGCGCGGAAAATTCCCGTATTGTGACTTCGCACCGATCGTCACCTGCTCGGCGCTGACGGGGCTCCGGGTCGGCCGCCTCTTCCCTCTGGTAGCTCGGGTGGCGGCCGAGCGGGAGCGGCGGATCGGGACCGGCGAACTCAACCGGGTCCTCGCTCAGATCGTCGAGCGGACGCCCCCGCCGACGCACAAGGGGAGGCCGGTGAAGATCCGGTACGTGACGCAGAGTTCCACCCGTCCTCCGACCTTCGTCTTCTTCGCAAACCTTCCCCAGGGTATCCCCCCCTCCTACCGCCGGTTCCTGACCCGGTGCCTCCGGGAGCACTACGGCTTTGCCGGAACCCCGATCCGTCTCCTCTTCCGCGAGGGGAGCGGGAGAGAGGCGGCCGCGTCGGGTGGCAGGGCAGGTGGGGGGCGCTGAGAGGCCGCGGCCAGGCGCTGAGGCGAGTGCTCTTTCCGGGCCACCGTGCGGCACGGGGGATTCGCGCCCTCACGCGCCTGGGTGGGGGTCGCGGGATCCTGCAGGACGCCGGGGAGCCGGAAGGGAGGAGGGGATGAGGGATCTCGGTGCGGGAGCCGTGATTCTGGGAAGCCCCGCAGGCGCGCTGGCCTGCGGGGCGCTGCTGGCCAGGGTGGGGGTTCCGACCAGGATCCTCGAGCCGGGGGAGGTGGTGGGCGAGCCGTACCGGGCGCTGGCGCATTCTCCCTATCGCTTCGACGCGTTCCCCCCCCTTCTGTGGGGACTCCAGGCCGGGGCGGTCCTCACGCAAGCGCTGGCGCCTCTTGCCCTCCCTCCCCTGAGGCGCCACGAGCCGGGCCTGCAGGTGATCCTCCCGCGCCACCGCCTGAGCCTGCACGCGGACACTGGCCGCCTCGACCGGGAAGTCACCCGTGAGTGCGGCAGCCGGGCATCGGCTGTCCGCGCCTTCCTGGCCACCCTGGAGAAGCTCGAGGCTCGCTTCGGAGTGGGGCGAGCCCTCCCTCCACCGCTCCTGCCCCGGCCCGGTGCGCGCCGGACCCCGCGTCTGCGGCGGGAGCTCCTCCCCTGGGTGCCGCCCGTTCGTGGGGCGCTCACCCCCGTGGAGGACCTCTTGGCGCACCATGGGGTCGGGGAACCCTTCGGGAGCCTCGTGGCTGTCCTCACCGCCTTCTGGTTTGGTCAGCCTCCGGCCTCCTGCCCCGCCCTGGCCCTGGCGCTGCTCCTCCAGCGCCTTCGGGGGGGGGTGTTTCTGCCCGCAGGCGGAGCGCAGGCGCTCACCGATGCGCTGGCAGCGGAGTTCTCCCGTGCGGGGGGACACCTGCAAACCGGGGCATCCGTGGAGGCGCTGCTCACCCGGTTCCGGCGCGTGACAGCGGTCCTGACCGGAGCGGGGGAGGCGGTCCCCTGCTCGGCGGTCCTCCTCGGGGCCGACGGGTTCCCGCCCATCCGGAAAGTCTCCCGACCGACCGAGGACGGGATCATACCGCCGCCCGCCCCCCTGCCAGCCGGGGCGGTGCTCCACCTCGCGCTGGCCGAGACCGTCCTGCCTCCCCTCCTGGGCCCCTGTGCCCTCGCGGCTCCCGACGGCCCAGGTGGTCCTCTCTGCTTCCTCACACTCCTCCCGACGGGCGAGATCCCCCGGGCCCCTGCCGGGGAGCGCGTCCTGACGGTCCTCTTCCTTCCGGGACGGGGTGAAGACGGCGCCGCCCTCGCCGCGCTCTCCCCGGAGCGCCTGGTTGCGCGCCTCGAGCCGGTCCTTCCCGGTGCCGGCCGCTTTGCCCGCTTTGCGGTGGCCAGGCCGGCGCCTCCCGCCCCCCGGGGGGATGACGCGGCCAGCGCCCGGCTCTGGTGGGTCCGGGCCATCCGGGAACCGGTCGGCCCGCTGCGCGGGTGCCTGCACCTCCCCCGGTCGGGACTGTTCGGTCAGGGCCTGCTGAGCGAACTCTGCTGGGGCCGCTACGTCGCCGAACGACTCCTGAGCCGGTAAGGCTCGCGTGCTGACCCGCGGGGGCTGCGGCTCTGCCCGCGCCCGCGCCGAAGGGGTGCGCGCCCGAAGAGGTCTCGCGCCGACTCACAGGACCGGGAGGCCGGGAGGGTCGCGAAGCCAGTGAAGGGGACCGGCGGTCGGCGGGAAATGGAGGGGAGCGATGCTGGAGCGCTTCTTCAGGTTGCGGGAGCAGCGGGCGACCCTGGGGACGGAGGTCGTCGCCGGTCTGACGACGTTCATGGTGATGGCCTATATCATCTTCGTGAACCCCGCGATCCTCTCCTTCGCCGGTATCAAGGATCTCCAGGGGTTGGGACCCGCCTTCGCCCCCACGCTGGCGGCGACCTGTCTGGTGGCCGGGAGCATGACGCTCCTCATGGGGATCGTGGCGAACTACCCCTTGGCCATTGCCCCCGGGATGGGGCTGAACGCGGTGGTGGCCTTTCAGATGGTCGCCGGCATGAGGCTCCCCTGGCCCGCGGCGATGGGGGTCATTTTTCTCGAGGGGGTGCTCATCGCCATCCTGGTTCTCACCGGCTTCCGGGGGGCGGTGATGGATGCGATCCCGCTCTCCCTCAAACGGTCCATCAGCGTCGGGATCGGCCTGTTCATTCTCTTCATTGGGCTCGTGTCCGGCGGGTACGTGAAGCCGGGGACCGGGATCCCGGTGACCCTGGGGGACTTCACGTCCATCCCCACGCTGGTCTCGGCGGTCGGGTTGCTCCTGACCATCACTCTGATGGTGCGGCGAGTTAGGGGGGCCCTCCTGCTGGGGATCCTCCTGACCACGGTCGTCGCGGTTCTGCTCAACGCGCTCAGCGGCGACACGGCCTTCCCCACCCCCGGCATGGCGGTCATCCCGAAGGAGATTGTGGGCCTGCCTGACTTTTCGACGCTTGGCAAGGGCCTGAATCTGACCGTGTTCGCTCACCTCGGTTTCCTGTCTGCGATCCTGACCATCTTCTCGATCATGCTGGCCGATTTCTTCGACACCATGGGGACCGTCATCGGCATCGGGGGAGAGGCTGGCTGGTTGGATGCCCGGGGGAGGCTGCCCCGCCTGAACCGGGTCCTCCTCGTTGATTCCCTGGGGGCGGTCTTCGGGGGGGCCGCATCCAGCAGCAGCGCCACCACCTACATCGAGAGCGCCGCCGGTGTCTCGGAGGGGGGGAAGAC
>CAZRDA010000075.1:0-7484 GCA_964598715.1 uncultured bacterium
CCGGCCCAGGGCACCCTGGTGACGGTGGACCTCACCATGGCTTTCCTGGCCGCGAGTCGGGGGACGGACCTGGTCTGCCGGGGACGGGCGATCCGGGTGGGTCGGCACATCGCGACCGGGGAGGGTCGGATCGAGGACGGAGGGGGGACGCTCGTCGCGACCTGCCTGGGGACATTCCTGGTTGGGGACGGGAAGCGAGCCGGGGGGATCCAGGATTGAGGGAGCAGGGGGCGCGGCTGTAGGAAGACGGTCCCGTCAGTCCCCGGCCGAGCGTTCGCGATGTAGGAGCGCCTCGATTTTGTCCTCGAGCGCCTCGATCCGGCTCTCGAGGGAGACGACCAGTTCAGCCAGGTCGGCAATCTGCCGGCGGGAGGGGAGGTTGAGGACCCGGAGCATCTCCTCACCGACCTCGGCCATCTGCTTCCGTGCGGGCCCGATGGCACTCAGGTGCTGGTCGAGGTGCTTCCCCAGCGCGGCCGCGAAGTTCTCGGTCCCCATCGCCTGGGTCAGGACCTTGGACCAGGCCTCGATCCACTCATCCTGAAACTTCTTCCACTCCTGGAGGAGGTCCGGGCTCGCCCCCGGGGTCAGGACCTTGGACCAGGCCTCCATCCCCTGGTCGAAGAAGGGGCGCCAGAACTGGTAGATGTCCGGCCGCTGGCCCTGGCCCAGCACCTTGGCCCAACTCTCGGCCCCCTTGGCCATGGAGTCTCTCCAGAAGCGGAAGATCTCGTCGGGGGTTTGGCTCGAACTCATCCCTTCCTCCTGCCCATCAGGCCCGGGAGCGCTGGGCCAGCCACTGGTTCACCCGGGGCCAGAGATTGTTGGCCGCCTGCCGCCCGGCCACTAGAGAGATGTGCCCCCCCGGCAACTCCACGTACTCCTTGTCCACACTCGAGACCGCGTCGAGGAGGGCCCGGGCACAGGCCGGGGGGCAGATGGTATCCTCCCGCGCCCCCACCACGAGGACGGGACAGCGGATCTTGGCCAGGTCCACCCGGCGGCCGTGAACCCTCAACTGCCCCTGGATCAACTTGTTGTCCTGATAGAAGTCCTTCACCCACTGCCGGAAGAACTCGCCCGGCATGGGCACGAACTCATTGGCCCACTTGTTCAGGGCCTTGAACCCCTCCACGTAGCGCTCGTTCCAGGCGTTCCACCAGAGGTTGGTCAGGGTGGAGAGGTCCGTGGTCGGCTTGAGCATCTTGAAGCCGAGCCGCACCATCTCCGCCGGCATGGAGCCGTAGGTGTTGATGAGCCGGTCCACGTCGAAGATGCGCTTATCCATCCAGCACGCGAAGAGGCCGGACTTGGCGAAGTCCATGGGGCCGGCCATGTTCACGAAAGCCCGGACGGGCACCTTGGGATGCAGGGCGAGCGCGCAGGCGCTGAGGGGCGCCCCCATGCAGTAGCCGAGGACGCTCAGGCCCGGGGCGCCCGCGTGGCGCAGCACCCGCGCGATCACCCGGGGGAGGATCTCGGTCACGCAGTCGTCCACGGTGAGCGCGTTGTCCTCGTCCCCGAAGACCCCCCAGTCGAGCAGGTAGAAATTGAAGCCGCCTTTCACCATGTACTCGATGAAGCTGCCGCCGGGGCTCAGATCAAAGATGTACGGCCGGCTGATCCCGAGGTTCGGCACGAACAGCACCGGGATGGGATGGGGCGAGCCCCCCTGCACGGGGTAGTGGTACAGCCTCGACTTGTTCCGCCGGTAGATGAGCGTCCGGGGGGTCTGGCCGACCTCGGGCTCGGTCGGCTTGGCCACGAGTTCCGCGGTGTTGGCCAGTCGCTTGAGGGTCCGCTCAATTTCCTCGAGGATTGTTTTGGTCATGTCCGGGGTCGTCCCAGACTCGGACACTTTCTCTCTCCCTTGTGAGCGGGGTGGTCTTACAGGATGCACCGCGCGTCTGATTCCTGCAACCGATTTCGCCCGAGCCGGGGTCGTCCATGTGGCCTTCCCCGCCAGGTGGCCCGTGAGCGCCTGCTGGTGCCTCCGACCTGTACCACGTTCCCCCCGCCCCGCCAAGGGGCGAGGCACGCCGGGCAGGCCAGACACGCGGTTGATCTGTGACCAGCAGTAATTTCAATGGGTTAGTGGCCAACATCCCATGCGGTCTTCCGGGTGGCCAGCCCTTGGCCCGGTTCCTGCACCGGTTCCGAGTTCGCGCTTCCTCGCCCGGGCACCGTTGCCTGGGCCGGACTGGACCGGTTGAGGGAATTGGCATGGCGTCCGCTGAGAAACTACCTTCCCGCCCGGCCTCGCCCGCCTCCCGGATTCTCGTCGTGGACGACGACCCGCTCGCCCGGCAGACCTTCGGGGACACTCTCGCGGCCAGCGGACTCGCGGCAGAGGGAGTGCCGGACGGCCGGACTGCCCTGGAGCGGGTGGCCGCGGACCCGCCTGCCGTTATCCTCCTGGACATCGTCATGCCGGGGCTGAACGGGCTCGAGGTTCTCCGGAAACTGAAGGGAGACCCCAAGACCCGGCCCATCCCCGTCATCCTGGTCACGGCGAAGGACGACCGCGCCGCCCGGGTCGAGGGGCTGGAGGCGGGGGCGGATGACTATCTCACGAAGCCGGTGGACCCCGGGGAGCTCCTGGCGCGCGTCCGGGCGCACCTGAGAACCCGGGACATGATCGGTCACTTCGCGAAAGACCGGGAGGACATGGCCGCCGTCCTGGAGATCTCGCGGGCCGTCTCCTCGACCCTGAAGGCCAGCGAGATCTTCGGCATCCTGGTGAACCGGACCGCGAGCATCGTCGACGCGTACCGCTGCTCCCTGGTGCTGATCGGGGAAGCCCAGGACACTGCGTACGTGGTAGCCTCTCACGATGCCCCCAACCTCCGAAACTTGAAGATCTCCCTCCAGAAGTACCCGGAGATCCGGAAGGCCGTGGCGGAGCGCCAGCAGGTCGTGGTGGCCAATATCCACGAGGACCCCTTGCTGGCGGAGGTCCGCGAGCACTTGCGGGATGCCCCCTTCATGTCGGTCCTGGTCCTGCCGATTATCCTGCGAGAGAACGTCGTGGGGACGCTCCTGCTGCGGACGTCCCGGGTCATGCCGGGGTTCACGGAGCGGGAGATCCACCTCTGCCAGCTCATCGCCGACATCGCCGCCGGCGCCCTCCAGAACGCGCATCTCTTCGAGAGCCTGGAACTGGCGAACGTTAACCTCGAGCGCCTCGCGCTGATGGACGAGTTGACGGGGGCGTTCAACCGCCGCCTCTTCTTCCGCCGCATGGAGGAAGAGCTCCAACGGGCCCGGCGCTACAAGCTGCCCCTGTCGTGCATCTTCCTGGACATTGACCGGTTCAAGGAGGTCAACGACCGCCACGGCCACCTGGTGGGAGACCAGGTCCTCGCCGAGGTGGCCGAGGTCATCCGGTCCTCCATCCGCCGCACTGACATTCTCGCCCGCTACGGCGGAGAGGAGTTCGCCATCCTGCTTCCCATGACGCCGCAGGAGGGGGCGATGGCGGAGGGGGAGCGGATCCGAAAGGCGGTGCGGAACCACGCCTTCGGCGGCGACGCGGGGCCGGTCCGTATCACGATCAGCGTCGGCGTGGGCGCGTTCCCCGCGCCGGGGGTCAACACTGTTGAGGACCTGATCGGCCGGGCGGACGACGCGGTCTACGGGGCGAAGGAGAAGGGCCGGGACCGTCTGGTGGCCCCGGCCGACTGAGGAGGAAAGGGATGCGCGGCTGGGCGGTGGCCTGTGTGGCCCTCCTGCTGGCGGCTTGCGCCGGCTGGCCGGAGATGCTGACGCGCCCCCCGGAGGTCGCTCCGACGGCACCTGCCGCGCCCCGGCCCCCTGCGCCGGCACCTGCGTCCCCTTCGGCGGCTCCGCGGTCTCCGGCACCGGCACCGGCACCGCGGTCTCCGGCACCGGCACCGGAAGCCCCCGAGCCTCCCGCACCCACGACAGGTGAACACCCCCCCTACCTGGTCCTGATCCCCGACTCCGAGGTGTACTACGCCCCCGACCACCCGGTGGGCCTCTTCCTCTACAACGGCCTCTGGTACACCCGGAAGGCAGGCCGCTGGTTCTCCTCGCCCGGCTTCAGCGGTCCCTGGAAGTACCTGTCCCCACGCGGCGTCCCCCCCCCGCTCCAGAACCTACCGGCCAGCCCTGGGGCCCCGCCTCCTCCGCGGCGTGGACCGGCCGGCCCCGGGTAGAGGGCGCGATGGCCAAAGCGCAGGATGCAGGGGTGTGGGCCCGGTTTCTCCACTGGGTCGTCGGAGGGGCCCTCGACCGGATGGACGAGGTCCGCGAGAACGTGCAGCGGGGCACCAAGGTGATCGTGGGTTGCCCGGAGTGCGGGACCCGCTACTCCGTCCGGGAGAAGGACGCGGGGCGCGGCGTCAAGTGCCCGAAGTGCAATGTGATCCTCCCCCTGGGGAGCGGGGGGGAAGGCGGCCGCGAGCAGCCCCCGCCGGCGCCGAAGCCCTCCCCCGCGGCCCCGGCGATCTCCGCCTCCCTGACCGAGACGCTGGTCTCCAGGGCCCCGGCTCTCGACGGGGAGCCCCTCCCTCACTACCTGTCACTGACACTGACAGTTCTGGAGGGAGCAGACAGAGGGAGCCGCCTCACCCTCAGCCGGACCCGGACGGTCCTGGGGCGGCGGGATGCCCACTTCCTCCTGAACGATCCCGAGATCTCCAGCCTCCACGCCGCCATCACCGTTGACGGGTATCGGTGCAGTCTCCGGGACCTCCAGAGCACCAACGGCACCTTCCTGAACGGCAAGCGGATCGAGGAGGCGCCGCTCGCTCACCAGGACGAGGTGCGCCTCGGCCGGACGACCCTCCTCTTCACCGTCACCCCCGACACCCCGTGAAGGGCTGCTGTGGTGCAGGTCTGTAGCGGCAGATTTCTGGCCGTAACGGCAGTCTGGATGTTCGGGCTCCTCATCCCTTGCCCTCCAATCGCGGCCCTGGAGCTGCGCGAGGAACCAGCATGGTGGGAAGGGAACACCTCTATCGTGAGTCGGCCAGGCACCGGCCCCGCCGCCGCGCCGGCCGTCCCCGATGGGGAAGGGGTCGTCCCCAGGGAGAACGGAGGAGCGTGGGGCTTCAGCAGGGGACAGCAGGAGGTTGGCCTTGCCGTCGGGTATGGTTTCGAGATCGATGCAGCCGGTTCGAGCAAATCCGACATGGTCAAGAGCCTCGAGTTCGTCCTGGTTCGACCCCGGTGGGGGATCTTCCTGACGGATCGGGTGGGTCAGGGGATCCTTGAGGGCAACCTCGAACTCGTGCTGGAACCGGCATTCCTTCTCAGCACCAAGCCCACGCGCCGCACCGGTTTTGAGTTCTCCATTCTCTTCCGCTACCACTTCGCCACGGGGTCCCGATGGGTTCCCTTCCTCACCGCGGGCGCGGGGATCATCGAGGAGAACTTCGAGGTCACGGGCCGACCCTCAGCCGGATTCAACTTCACGCCCCAAGTCGGGCCAGGGGTGAGTTACCTCCTCGACGCGAACATGGCCATCAGCCTCGAGTGGCGCCTCTACCACGTTTCGAACGCGAACATAAACACGCCGAACGTCGGGCTCAATGTCGGTTTCTTCCTCCTCGGGATCTCGATGTTTTTCTGATCTCAACGACGAGGCGAGGCGGACGGCCCCCGCGGGAGCCACTGCCTCCCGTGCTGGCGCTTCCTGTCAGCCCCTTGACAGGGGCGCGGCCGTCGGGTAGAAGGAGGCATACTACATTGGGGCTGGGTGCCGGGAAAATGGTGCGCCGGGGAACCGGCAAAGCCATTGCTGCCCCGCAACTGTGAGCGGCGTTGAAATCTGCAGCGAGGCCACTGGCCATCCCCCCTGGTGAGGCGGGGAGGCCGGGAAGGCGCAGAGAGTAAGCGAAGCCGCGAGCCAGGAGACCGACCCAGCCCCCCGGGGAGGCGTGACCTTTCGAGGGGAGAGGCCGCCACCGTCTGCGCCATCACCGACGCGCCATCCCCGGCGCGTCGCGTGTTTTTGGCGCCGGGGCGCCCTGACCTCTCGTGCGGTCGGGGCGCTTGGTTTTTTTGGGGAGCCGCGGGTGGGTCGGGTCCTGGTGGCCGGGACGGGAACGGGGACGGGGAAGACGACGGTCTGCCTCGCCGTGGCGGCCGCCCTGAAGCGCCGCGGGCTCCCCGTGGCCCCCTTCAAGGTGGGACCCGACTTCATTGATGCGGCGCACCTCGCGGGCGTGGCGGGGCGACCCGCGCGGGCGCTGGATGCGTGGATGACTTCGCCCGACTGGGTGCGGGCCTGCCTGGCCCGGCACGAGCCCTCGGAAGGCCTGGCCCTGATCGAGGGGATGATGGGCCTCTTCGATGGGGCGGGCGAAGCCGACGACCGGGGGAGCAGCGCTGAACTTGCCCGCCTGACGGCAACACCGGTCGTCCTCGTCGTGGATGCGCAGGGGGTGGCGCGCTCCGCCGGGGCTCTCGCCCTCGGATTCGCCCGATTTGACCCGGCCATTTCCCTGGCGGGGGTGATCTTCAACCGGGTGGGCGGGGCCTTCCACCGGGAGACGCTGGAATCCGCCGTGGCCCCCCTCGGGGTACCGGTCCTGGGGGTCTTGCCCTGGGATCCGGCCCTGGCGATTCCGGAGCGGCACCTCGGGCTGCTGACACCGGAGGCGCGTGCCCTCTCGCGGGAGCAGGTGGACCGCCTCGCCGCTCTGGGAGAAGCCGACCTGGACCTGGGGCGGATCCTGCGCGTTGCCGCGGCAGCCCCGCCCCTGCCCGAGGCCCCGGAGGGGGCGACGGCGCGGCCCGGGCCGGCGGTTCGGATCGGCGTCGCCCAGGATGCAGCTTTCTCCTTCTACTACCAGGACAACCTAGACCTCCTCGAGGCCGCAGGGGCGGTCCTGGTCCCGTTCAGTCCACTCGCTGACGAGAGGCTGCCGGCCGGCCTCGGCGGCCTCTATCTCGGAGGGGGCTACCCCGAGACCGAGGCCGCGGCGCTGGGCGACAATAGCGGCATGCGGGAGGAGATCCGACAGGCCGTCGCCGCCGGCCTGCCCGTCCTGGCCGAGTGCGGAGGGTTCATGTACCTGTGCCTCGCCATCGAGGATGATGCGGGCCGCCACCAGATGGTCGGGGTGTTCGATGCCGTGATTCGATTCCCGGGACGGGGAACTCTGGCGTACTGCGCCGTGGACCTGGTCCACCCTTCGCCCCTCGGCCCCGCGGGGCTCACCCTGCGGGGACACGAGTTCCATGCCTCTTCGCTGGTCGAGCCGCCTCCCGTGCGGTCCCACGCCTACCGGGTGCGCCGTCTGCCGGTAGGGGGACCCGAGGTCGAGGGGTACATGGTGGGTAACACTCTCGGGAGCTACCTGCACCTGCACTGGGGGTCCTGCCCGGAGGTGGCCCGGAACTTCGTGGAGGCCTGCCGGGCGCACGCCGCGCCACGGCTGCGGGCCCAGGCGCAAGGAGTCCCCTGATGGCAACGCTCGCCCGGGCGCTGATGGTGCAGGGGACCGCCTCCGGCG
>CAZRDA010000076.1:0-7484 GCA_964598715.1 uncultured bacterium
AAACCGACCCTGAAGGCCTTCGACGAGGCGCTGGCCGCCCACGAGGCGGCGACGGAGCGCGCCCCCTGAGCGCACCCGGGCCGGGGCGGGAGAGCGCAAGATGAGCGTGCTGGTCCGGATCCCGACCCCCCTGCGGAGCCTCACGCAAGGGCAGGCGGAGATCAAGCTCGAGGGCGGCTCCATCGGGGAGCTGATCGAGCGGCTGGACGCAAAGTATGCCGGGCTGAAGGACCGGCTCTGCGAGGGGAACGGCGCCATCCGCCGGTTCATCAATATCTATGTGAACGACGAAGACATCCGCTTCCTCCAGGGGCCGGCGACGCCCCTGAAGACGGGGGATGCGGTCTCCATCGTCCCGGCGATCGCAGGTGGCGCCCAGAGCACAGTGGGGTGCGGGGCGTGAGTCAGACCTTTCCTTCTGGTAGAATGTCGGAGGGCCTTATTTTATAAGGAGAGGAAGAATATGGAGGTCCGACGAAGAGATACCGGCACCAAGCCAGCTGCCGTCGTACCGCTCGCGGCGCTCCTCCTCGGGTTGACACTCTTTCCGGCCTGCCAGAACACACAATCTCCTCCCCCGGGCCCAGAAGGTGATCTCGCGCGACGCATCGAGAGAGGAGAGAGGATCTTCTTCAACGAAACCTTCAATGGCAACGGAAGGACCTGCGGGACCTGTCATCCAGCAGAGAACAACCTCACCATTGATCCCGCCTTCATCGCGACCCTGCCGAGCACCGATCCGCTCTTCGTGGCCGAGTTCAACCCTGATCTGAGAAAGAACTTCGAGAACCCGAGGCTGATGCGGGAGTTTGGGCTCATTCTGGAAAACCTGGACGGCTTTGATGACCTGGAAAACACGTTCGTCATGCGCGGCGTTCCCCATGTCCTCGCGCAGCGGGCTTCCATTGACAGCCCGCAAGGTCCGCGCACCGGGTGGTCCGGCGACGGGGCACCGGGCGACCGATCGCTCCGTTCATTCGCCGTCGGGGCGGTCATCCAGCACTTCACCAAAACCTTGAATCGCATTCCCGGCGTGGATTTCCGGCTCCCGACCGACGAGGAACTGGACGCCCTGGAGGCGTTCCTGCAGTCGCTAGGACGGCAGCAGGACCTCAGTCTGCCGCTCCGGCTGAAAGGGACCGTGGCAAAGCGCGGGCAGGAGATCTTCCTCGACAACGCGCTCGGGAAGTGCAACCTCTGCCACCGGAACGCGGGCGCGACGGCGGACTTCGGCGGGGGGAACATCGGGAACGCCAACTTCAACACGGGCGTCGAGAACCTTCCCGACCAGCCGGCTGACCTAACCGGCGAACGGGTCCCGCCCGATGACGGGCTCGGGACGCCGGGTGACGGGACCTTCAACACCCCCCCGCTGGTGGAGGCGGCCGATACCGGTCCCTTCTTTCACAACAACGCCATCGAAACCATCGAGGGGGCGGTCGCCTTTTACAATGGCGTGGCCTTTAATAATTCGCCGTCCGGCCGCGCCCTCGCCAGGACCGATCCGAATGGCGTGGGAATACGGCTCGACGCGACCCAGGTGGTGGCTGTGGCTGCCTTCCTCAGAGTGATCAATGTTTTGGAGAATATTCGGGCGAGCATCGAACTGCTGGAGGCGGGCGCCCAGAAGTCTTTCTTCAAACGGGAAGAGAGGCGGAGACTGCTTGGGCGCGCCGTCCACGAGACGCAGGACAGCATCAGGGTCCTCGCGGGGGGTGGCCTCCACCCCGAAGCCGTTGCGCATCTTCAAGATGCCGAAGGGCTCGCGAAGAAAGCGGCCGGCAGTCCCTTTTTCGCGCGCAACCGCATTCGGAAGGCCATTGACGAGCAGAGGAGGGCGAGAGGCCTGCTCGTAGAGTCACCGCAGTGATCCTTCTCAGGGGGCTGAACGAAGCAAGGAGGCGAGTGGCGATGGTGAGGTCTCTGATGACCGCAATGGCCATAGCGGCACTGGTCTGGGGAAGTGCGTCGTCTGCCCATGGGCAAAAGGCGACCGAGATGTTTATCCCGGTCGGACAATCACCGGGGGCATCGGGCAAACACACCGTCATCGGCAAGATCGAAACATTCAACCTGCAGAGTCGGACTGTCACGATCGCCGGGTCCTCGGGGGCCCATACCGCGACGATCACCAGCCGGACGAAGATCTGGTTGGACCGGAGCACGCGGAGACTCACCAATCAGAAAGGGACCTTCTCAGATCTGCAAGTAGGGCGGACGGTGGAGATCAAGTACGAAGACCCCAAGCAGATGGGCAGGGGTGCCGCGGAGTGGATCAAGGTCCAACTCACCGGGTGAACCGGTAGTCCTACGGCTGGCAGACCCATTCCTCCCATGCCTTTCGGCACCCGTTCGGCTCCGTGCCTGCCGCCAGCCGTGGGTGGGGCGCTGAGCCTCGGCCGACGTGCGCCAGGAGACCGGCGTGACCCGTGAAACTGCGGGTGTGGTGATCTGCGGGGCGGGGATCGCCGGCGTTGCTGCCGCCTACCACCTCGCGGTGAGGCGGGGTGTGAAGCAGGTGGTCCTGGTGGACGAGCGGGCGCCGCTCACGCTCACGAGCGATAAGGGGACGGAGGCGTATCGCAACTGGTGGCCGGGCCCGGGCGATACGATGGTCCGGTTCATGAACCGCAGCATTGATCTGCTTGAAGAACTGGCGGAGGAGAGTCACAACTGCTTCCAACTGAACCGGCGAGGGTACGTATTCTTGACGGGCAACCCCGACCAGGTCCCCAGGATGAGACAGTCCGCCGCCGAAATCTCCGCACTCGGGGCGGGACCGGTGCGCGAGCATCCTGGCCCGTCTCCGTATGTCCCCTCGCCGCCTCAGGGCGTTGCCAACGTCCCAGGCGGTGCTGACTTGCTGGTGGATCGGAAGGTCATCCGGGACCAGTTCCCGTTCGTGACCGCAGACGTAGTGGGGATGCTCCACGTCCGTCGCTGCGGCTGGCTGGATGCTCCCCAACTGGGCAAGTGGCTCCTGGGGCAGGCGCAGGCCCTCGGGGTCCGCGTCCGGCGGGATCGCGTGGAGAAGGCCAGCGTCGCCAATGGCCGGATTCAGAGCATCCATCTCCAGTCCGGTGAGGAGATCAGCACCGACGCCTTCGTCATCGCCGCCGGCCCGTACGTCAAGCAGGTCGGAGCCATGCTGGGACTGGACATTCCTGTTTTCAACGAACTGCACGGGAAAATTGCGTTTAAAGATACCTTGGGTGTGGTCCCGCGTGAGGCTCCCCTCATGATCTGGAACGACCCCATATACCTCCCCTGGAGCGAAGCGGAGCGGCGGCACCTGGCGGCGAGCGAGGAGACCCGGTGGCTGCTCGAGGAATTTCCGGCCGGCGTCCACTTCCGCGCGCGCGGGGCCACAGACAATCCGACGCTCCTGGTCATCTGGACGTACGACACGAAACCCCAGGAGCCGGTCTGGCCCCCGACGTTCGACCGCTATCTCCCCGAAGTCTTGTTGCGGGGCCTGGCGCGGATGATCCCAGGGCTGTCCGCGTATTTTGGTCAAGGGAAGCAGGCCTTCGTGGATGGCGGGTACTATTGCAAGACCCGGGAGAATCGGCCGCTGATCGGCCCCTTGCCCATCGAAGGGGCGTATGTCATCGGGGCGCTATCCGGATATGGCGTCATGGCCTCCCAGGCGGCCGGCGAACTCCTGGCCGCCCACGTTACTGGCGGCGAATTGCCCGACTATGCGCCGGCATTCCTGCTCGAGCGGTACGGAGACCCTGGCTACCAGTCGCTAGTGGCAAACTGGGACGCCTCATGGGGCCAGGTCTAGCACGCGTAGTCGCCGAGGCGCTTCGATGATAGTTAAAGCAATAGATATCAAATAGTTGTATAGCAAAGAGTAATGTACTACTTTATCCGCACTTAACGACAGTTTTCTGCTTGTCTCCCCATGAGGCGATACGACTTCCACCACGTGGATGTCTTTACGGATCGGCCGCTTGCCGGCAACCCGCTGGCCGTCTTTCCGGAGGCCGCAGGGCTGACGGATGCCGAGATGCAAGCGATCGCCCGCGAGTTCAACCTCTCCGAGACGACCTTTGTCCTGCCGCCAACCGACCCGGCGGCGGCGTACCGGGTCCGGATCTTCACGCCCGCCAGCGAGCTCCCTTTTGCCGGGCACCCGTTGGTTGGCACTCCGTGGGTGATGGCGCACGAAGGAAAAGTCGCGCTGCGCGCACCCCGGACCGAACTGCTCCAGCAGGTGGGGATCGGGACGCTGCCGGTCACTCTTGAAACGGAGCCCGACCCGGAGTCGCCGGGGAGCGGGCGGCTACGGGTGAGGCGGGTGGTGATGACCCAGGGCACCCCGCGCTTTGGCCCTGAGGTTTCGGAGGCCGACCGCGCGGCCATCGCGGGGGCGCTGGGCCTCCCGACGGGTGCGGCCGGCCTTCCGGGGCTGCCGCCGCAGGTCGTCTCGACCGGACTCGAGCACCTCCTCGTTCCGCTGGTCGCCCCGGAGGCGGTGGCCGCCATTCGGCCGGACCTCGCAGCCGTAGGGCGGCTCACCGAGCGGCTCGGCGTCATCGGCATCTACGCATTCGCCCTCACCCGGTCACCCGCGACCGGCTCCGCCACATCCGTCGAGGCCCGCTCCCGCTTTTTCGCTCCCTCCCATGGCGTCCCCGAGGATCCGGCGACCGGCTCGGCTGCCGGCCCCCTGGGCGCATACCTGTCGGCAAGGGGCCGCCTCCACGGCGGCCGGCTGACAGTTCACCAGGGGATCGAGATGGGGCAGCCCTCGCGCCTCGAGGTGGAGGTCGAGGCAAGAGGTGCGGGCGGCGGGACCGTAGTCCGGGTAGCCGGGCAAGTCATGCCGGTGATCAGAGGGACGCTCACGCTCCCATAGGGAGGCTAGCCCCCCCCGGCGCACTCCAACTCCTTGACAAAACTCGTGGAAATCCTCTAGCCTGGGAGCCGAACGAACGCTCATTCGGCTTCGGTCTTCCAGCCTAGAGGACGGCATGAGCAAATCGGTCGAGACCGCCGTCAAGGACCAGGATCTCATCGCCCGCCGCCACGAGCAGATCTGCGACGCCGCCCTGAAACTCTTCACGCGCAAGGGCTTCCACGACACCACGGTCCGCGAGATCGCCGAGGCGTCGGGCCTCGGGATCGGGACCCTCTACACGTACATCAAGACCAAAGAAGACATCCTCTACCTGATCTACCACCGGATCTTCACCCAGTTCCGGGAGCGGATGCGCATGGCGGTGGAGGGTATTGAGGACCCGACGGAACAGTTGCGGGTCGCCCTGGAGACCACGTTCCGGATCTATCACGAGTACCAGGACCTGGTGCTCCTCCTCTACCAGGAGTCTCACGTCCTGGGCAAGGCGGCTCGTCAGAGCCTCTTCGAGGTGGACCGCTCCTACGCGGCCTTCTTCCGGGACATCCTGGAGCGAGGGCAACGGGAGGGGCAGTTCCGGCGGCACGATGCGAACCTTCTCGCGATCGCCATGCTCTTCCTCTGCGCGGTCTCGCCCCTGAAGCGCTGGAATCTCCAGGAGTACCGGCCGGGGGAGGTGGCGGAGCAACTGATGGACCTGATCTTCCGGGGCATCGGGACGGGGCCGCTGCTCGCGAGCGGGCCGCGGGATGGGGGGGCATCGCCCCCTCTCACGAAAGGGGGGCGACGGTGAGAGACGTGGTCATCCTGAGCGGCGCCCGGACCCCCATCGGCTCCTTCAGCGGGATCCTGGCGAGTGTTTCCGCCCCCCGCCTAGGCGCGGTGGCCATCGGGGAGGCGCTGCGGCGGGCGAAGCTGGAGCCGGGCTGCGTGGACGAGGTCCTGATGGGAAACGTCGTCTCAGCCGGCGTGGGGCAGGCCCCGGCCCGCCAGGCCGCCATCTTCGCGGGTATCCCGGAGAGCGTCGGGGCCACCACGGTGAATAAAGTCTGCGGCTCCGGCATGAAGACGATCCTCATGGGCGCCCAGGCCATCCAGGTCGGGGCGGCCGATTGCATCGTCGCGGGTGGAATGGAGAGCATGAGCGGGACGCCCTACCTCCTGCCGAAGGCGCGGAGCGGGTACCGGATGGGGCACGCGGAACTCGTGGACAGCATGATCCGGGACGGCCTGTGGGACGTGTACAGCAATCTCAGCATGGGGGCCTGCGGCGAGATGTGTGCCGAGAAGTTCGGTCTCACGCGCGAGGAGCAGGACGCCTACGCTGCCGAGTCCTTCAAGCGGACCTGGGCGGCCCAGAAGGCCGGGAAGTTCAAGGGCGAGATCGTGCCGGTGGAGGTGCCGGGGAAAACGGGGCCGATCCTGGTGGAGGAGGACGAGGATCCGAAGCGAGGGAACCTGGAGAAACTGCCCAAACTCAAGCCAGCCTTCAAGCCGGACGGGACCATCACGGCCGGCAATGCGCCTTCGGTCAACGACGGCGCGGCCGCCCTGGTTCTCATGGCGGCGGACCGGGCGGCCGCGCTCGGGCTCGCACCGCTGGCGCGAATCATGGCTGCGGGGCACTACGCCACTGCTCCCGAATGGTTCACGGTGACGCCGGGGCACGCCATCCTGGACGCCCTCAAGAGGGCCGGCCTCAAGGCAACGGACATTGACCTGTACGAGATCAACGAGGCGTTCGCCGCCGTCGCGCTGGCGGCGATGCGGGTGGCAGGAGCGGACCACGCCCGGGTCAATGTCCACGGCGGCGCGGTCGCCCTGGGACACCCCATCGGCGCGACCGGGGCCCGGCTGGTCGTCACGCTCCTGCACGCCCTTCAGGACCGGGGGGGGCGCCGGGGGGTCGCCGCGCTCTGCCTGGGGGGTGGCGAAGGAATGGCCCTGGTCATCGAGCGGATCTAGGGGGGCGGGATGGAGATCGGGACGCTGGGGATCGTGGGAGCGGGGACGATGGGGGCCGGGATTGCGCAGGTGGCCCTCCAGTCGAGGTGCGGGATCCTGCTGCGGGACGTGAGCGAGGGGATCCTGGAGACGGCCCGGGGGAGGGTGGCGGCCGGCCTGGCCAAAGGCGTCGAGAAGGGGAAGTTCAGCGCGGCGGACCGGGAGGCGATGCTGGGCCGCCTGAAGACGACGACCGACCTGGCCGATCTCGCCCTGGCCGACTTCGTCGTCGAGGCCGCGACCGAGAACTTCGAGATCAAGCGCGGTCTCTTCCTGGAACTGGACCGCCTCGCCCGGCCCGAGGTCATCCTGGCCAGCAACACCTCCTCGATCTCGATCACGAAGATCGCGGGGGTGACGAAGCGGCCGGACAGGGTCGTGGGGATGCACTTCTTCAATCCGGTCCCGCTCATGGCCCTCGTGGAGGTGATCCGGGGCCTCCAGACCAGCGACGCAACGGCGATGACCACGCTCGAGTTGACGAGGCGTCTCGGGAAGACGCCCGTGGAGGCGAACGACTTCCCGGGGTTCATTGCGAACCGGATCCTGGTCCCGATGGTGAACGAGGCCATCTACGCCCTTTACGAGGGGGCAGGGAAGGCCGAGGAGATCG